>CAYYEV010000043.1:0-1789 GCA_964471065.1 uncultured Candidatus Saccharibacteria bacterium | reverse complement strand
CAGGCCTCAGCTTGCGCCGCACGCGCAAAGGGGCTCTCTTGGCCACCCTGCCTGGACCGGAAGCCGACCCAGTCCGTGCCTTGACCGCGCATGTGGATACGCTCGGCGCGATGGTCAAGAGCATCAAGCCTAACGGCCGGCTGGCGCTCGTTAACCACTTTCCTGCTGATGGAATTTTTGTGGTTCCTGATGGCGCTATTTTAAGCCAGCCCCTACTGTCCAGTCGGGGAGATTCTCGCGATAGGGGGACAAACTGACAGCTACTTATGGCTCGTATAGATACCCTGCAATAGTATTGCAGGATATTAGGAGTATGTATAATTAATATTTGGGTAGTTATTTCTAAAATCACATTTGGTAAGTTGATGCATGATGAAATCGAGAAACAGCAAAAAGACTCCTAAAATAGTTCCTTTACCCCCTGTTTCATTGGGCATCACGGTAAAGGAAAATCTTCCTTATCCAGTTGTTCATTACCCCAATCATTATGGTACATTCATAGCTTTTTCTATGGATTATGATTCACAGGCTTATCTATGCTCGTGCGCTCGTTCAGCAGTCGAGAATTACCTTAAACTTCGCTCCTTGTCCTATTCAAACTCAACATATGAAAGATTATCCAATGCCCCTTTGAGCGACCGCGAATTTCCAACAGTCATCGCTGAAATCTCACAAAGAATATCTTTTGAAAACGGAGAAATTGATTCTATTTTTGTTTCTAATTTATGTCACCGTTGCAACATGAAAACGCCATCTGTCCGTTGGTGTCATGAAGTTTATGGCGTAAAATTTGTTCAGTATTACGGATGGTATATCTACCAAACTTATTTCAGACTCGGTATCTTCCCCGGGGCAATTTTCAATCCCTACTTACCTGAAGTTTGTCCAGAAGAAATACAGCAAGTCATAACGGCGGCAAGGTTGGCTGATGATAGATTTCGATCAGTAGAAGCAAGAATCCTTAGAATGACCTCCAACTCGGAACGCGCAGATATTACTGACGATGAAATTAAAAATTTTAGTAATGTCAAGTCAGATGGTTTTGAAGATTTTGTGAGATTAAGGCGAGAGGCCTTGCAACTTCGCCGAAAGTATACAAGTAAGATCGAAAACATTGCCCGCGCTGAATTTGGCTTCAAGAAAATTGGAGAAGGCTGGGTAAGCGAGACTTTACTTTACAACATTATCACTCACTTGTACCCAAATCATTTGATTATTAGACATCATCGCCCAAATTGGCTTGACAGATTAGAACTTGATATTTTCTTGCCAGATCTAAAATTGGCTTTTGAATATCAAGGGCAACAACATTTTCACGCTATCAAAGCTTGGGGTGGTGAAAAGGCATTAAAGGATTTACAAGAACGAGATAAAAAAAAGGCGCACTTATGCCACCAAAACGGAATTACACTTATCACTATAGACTATACAGAACCATTGACAGATGAATACTTGCGTCATGTTATCTCTCAAAAAATTAGCAAAGATACCTGAAGGCAAAAACTGCCTAGCAAAGCGCATTGCCGACAAGAGGGAGTCGCCGCCTTATTTGAGTGTTTTCGTGGCTTTTGACCCGCGCGTGGAGCGCACCAACGGATTTGTGCGCTCGCGCCATTTGGATGATAAGGCTTGCGCAGCCGTGCTTGTGGCGGCGCTGCAAGCGCTGCAAACTGCTGGGCTGCAACCAGCCCATACTACCTGCATCCTCTTCAGCAACTTTGAGGAGGTTGGGCATGGCGGTGCGGCTGAGATCCCTGCGACCGTGGAGGAATTTGTGGCGGTGGACATG
>CAYYEV010000042.1:0-2146 GCA_964471065.1 uncultured Candidatus Saccharibacteria bacterium | reverse complement strand
TTGGTAACCAAGGTGACGGCGGCTATGAAGGTGGCGTCTACAAAAACGCTTTTGGTACCTATCTCCATGGCAGCTTACTGCCAAAGAATCCTTGGTTTGCTGATCATCTTATTTTGATGGCTCTCTTTAGACGATACGGACGTATAATAAAGCTAGAGCCATTGGACGATAAGATAGAGATTAGCGCTCATAATGCAGCCATCAAAAGGGCCGAGACGGCCAAAACGGTGAGTATCTAAAATGCCGGACAAAAACTTGGAAAAACAAATATATAAAAGCTACTTGAAGGCGATAGAAAACAGTGTCGGTTCGAAGATTTTTAATACCCTATATGCCAAGAATTTGACAACCAAAAAAGTTTACGATGTTATGGACGATGGCGATCTCTCTTGCGCCTACTTCACAAGTGGCCTTTTGACTCTATTTGGCCTAATCGATAAACCTCATGCCACCGTTACCACGGTGGTAAATAAACTTTTGGAAGCCGGTTGGGAGAAAAAAGATGAAGATAAAATAAAACCTGGCGATATCATCGTCTGGAAAAACTTTTTTGACAATAAGGGCAAAGAGCATGAGCATATTGGCTTTGCCCTAGATGCAGAAAACGCCGTTTCGAATAGCGCCAAGGATAAAGAAATCAAAAAACATGACCTAACTTTCGGCCAAAATGACGACGGCAAGCCAAGACGAAAGATAAAAGCGATTTATCGTTACTCAAAATTTTAGTTGTCTACTAGTAATCTTTTTCTAAATGATTTTTACTTAGAGATAGGTAATTTTTAATTTTTATTTCTTAATTTTTAATCAAATTCAATGATAAATTTTTAAAAAGTATAAACAACGGGACGAGGGCAAGATGGATTTTGACTTAGAAAAAAGAACTGTCGTTTTTGGCAAAAATGTTTTAAACCTTTGCAGAACAATTCCTGCTACAAAAATATACGACCCCATCGCCAATCAACTGATAAGAGCTGCCACTTCTGTAGGAGCAAATTATTACGAAGCAAATGGCGCTTCTTCAAGGGAAGATTTTAGGAGTAAGATTCATCTTTGTAAAAAAGAAGCAAAGGAGACGACTTATTGGCTAACAATTATGGAAGAATGCTCAAAAGATAAGAAGTTATTATGTCATTTGAGGCAAGAAGCGCATGAGCTATTACTGATCTTCTCAAAAATCGCTTCAAGCAGTAAAAGATAATTAGAATTGAATAGGAATTAATAATTGAATTTAACAGTTTGATTAAGAATTACAAATTAAAAATTAAGAAATAATTATGCTCGCAAAAATCAATTCTATTGCCGTTATCGGTCTCGGTGGAGAAAAGGTTGAGGTTGAAGTAGATTTATCAAGCGGTTTGCCCGCCTTCACAATCGTTGGCCTGCCGGACAAAGCAGTCGAGGAGTCAAAAGAGAGAGTCAGAAGTGCCATCAAAAATTCTGGCTGCGCTTTCCCTCAGAAACGGATTACCGTTAATTTAGCTCCGGCCAACACCAGAAAAGAAGGTCCGTCATACGATCTGCCGATAGCTATCGGCATTCTTTTGGCCAGTGAACAGATCTTTTTTGATCCAAGCGAAATCGCCGTTGTTGGAGAGCTGTCACTGAATGGTGACCTCAGACATACTAACGGCATCTTGCCAACAGCAATGGCCGCCAAGGAGCTCGGGTTTGGCTCAATCATTATTCCGGAGAAAAACGCCAAAGAAGCAGCTATCGTTGATAATTTGAGTATCTTGGCAGCTAAAAACTTAAAAGAAATTGTAAAGCACTTTAGAAAAGAAGTTCCTCTCGCCAGTGTTCCCTATCAAGAATTCAAGCAGATGGAAAACAGTCTTTATGAGATAGATTTTTCCCAAATTGTCGGCCAAGAACATGCCAAAAGAGCCTTAGAGATTTCAGCTTCGGGCGGCCACAATATCATCATGAGCGGCCCTCCCGGATCAGGCAAGACCTTACTGGCCAAAGCCCTTGTCTCTATCCTGCCTCCCCTGACCTACCCGGAAGCCTTAGAAGTAACCAAAATCTACTCCATTGTCGGAGAGCTTAAAAACAAAGAAGCCTTAGTCAGTAATCGACCATATCGGAATCCTCATCATACAACCAGTGACATCGCTCTGATCGGCGGTGGTAAGTGGCCGAAGCCGGG
>CAYYEV010000041.1:0-2183 GCA_964471065.1 uncultured Candidatus Saccharibacteria bacterium | reverse complement strand
ATTCAAAACACCATTTTGGTGAAAGACAAAGGCAGTGGCAAAGATGATAAAGAGAAAAACAACATGAGCATAAGACATCCCGACAAAGGTGTCTTTTCTCATTTCTGAGATTTCGTTTTTGATGACCAGAACATGATGATCAGAGAGTGTTTTCTTTTCAATTTTTTCCTCGACTTCTTCAGAGGCTTGCCAGAAAAAAAGATAAGGTGAAATAGTCGTCCCTAAAACAGCAACTAAAGCAACTAGGTACCCCTTGTCCAGGGTAATTTCCGGTATTGTTATGGACGAAAGGACAGCCAGCCAGTCCGGCTTGATAATAAAACCAATCAAAATATAAGAAAAAATTGATAGAGTCAGCCACTTCAAAACCTTGGCATAGCGACGATAGGGAAAGAAGATTTCCAAGAAAAGCATAAGGAGAGTAACAGCGATTGAGCCAAAGATAAAATTAAGCGGAATCAAAAGTTGAAGTGAGGCAACCATCGCTCCAATGTTAGCTCCAATATTGATCGTGTTGGCAACGACCAAAAGAAAAATGAGAGTAAAGAGAACCTTTTTGTTATATTTTTTCTTGATCGTTCCGACTAGACCTTTGCCGGTAACGATGCCGATTCTGGCACAGGTCTCTTGGACTGCCGTCATAATCGGCAAGGTATACAAAGCAAGCCAGCTCAGCCCCAAACCATATCGGGCCCCAACCATAGAATAAGTTCCGATTCCCGAAGGATCGCTACCCGAAGCCCCGGTAATAAGACCGGGTCCCAAAGTCGCCAGAAACGACGACTGGTGTTTTTCTCGATCGGATTGGGGCAAGTTTAAATATCTTTTTATCTCCGGTTCGGAAACAAAAAGCTTCCCGTCTTCAACAATTGACTTCAAAAAGTCTCTTCTAATCAAAAAATAAATTTTTTTGACCGGCAATCCAAATTTCTTCTCGATTTCCTTGGGAGTGTATTTCTTGATGCCGTCACTCGGAAAGAGATTTTCCTTTATTTCCTCAAGGATGGTTTTTTTCATTGATAAGTCACCCTGGCTGTTTGCGGCACTATTTCAAACCAAGTTTGGCCGGGATTTAGCTGAATTTCTTTACCCAAACTATCAAGATATTTCGTCTTGGCTGACTTGCTAACCTTTTGCCAGGTTGCCGCTATCGCTTTACCGTCAACAAAGACTATCGCCTTTCCCTGGCCGGTGGTAATGATGTTTGTTTTTTGTTCGCCAGCACTCGAGATACCCGGGCTCATCGTCTCATATTGGACAATGATATTTTTGACTACCAGTTGACCACCGGTAACTTTGTCTTTGTGAACAATTCCACCTATGCTTCTAAGATAGCTGTTGGATTTCGGACTATAAACATAAGAAGCGACAAATTGCGGTGAAGAAAAGTCTATCGTTATTGTCTGGGAGGCCGACCGCTCGGCTTCCGGTAGGTCTTTTTTGAAGCTAAGAGAAGGAACTTCGGCCGTCAGAGAAATATTAGCTTGCTTTAGAGCGCTATAAAGTTTGTCGGTCGTCGTATAGACATTGTGCGGGGCATAGCGGCTGGTCGACCGCCAGAAATAGCCACCGTAATAAAATTGATTGATATCCGGTATCCTCTTTGCTCTTATTTCAGCCAGAGCATCGGCATTGCCGCCAACATGGATAAAAGCGGCGTTGTATTCCACTAGCCAATCAATAAAATAATCTCTGGCCGAACGAACAGGACCGATTTCTGTAGCATTCTGTGACTGGAAGATAGCTAGGGTTCTGGTAATTCCCCCTTCGGCTATGGTTTCATAGACCAAATCTGCTGCCGGATAACCAGATTGTGGTCTAGCGTCGGGATGATTTTCAATCACGACCGCCAGCGGTTTTCTCGTTACAAGAGCTGGATCAACTAAAAGACCGGACAAAGGCGCTTGAACCTTAGTTTCCTTTGATTTTACCTTGACAAAGGTCGGCACCTCAAAACTAGCGCGGCCCAAAGAATAAAAGTTATAAAGAATTAGCGATATTGCTGCTAAAAAAGCAACCCCAACCACAATAGAGGCAACTTTGTGCCGGAGAAAAAAGCTTTTGATTTTTCTTTTACTGATCATCTTTATGATTATAACAAGCAAAGCTTGCAACTGAAAAGCCTATAAAAGTAAGTTGAAGATGTTGTCGAAGATCCCGACTGTAAAGCCTACGGCTTCCCG
>CAYYEV010000040.1:1497-2260 GCA_964471065.1 uncultured Candidatus Saccharibacteria bacterium | reverse complement strand
CTTGTCCGCCGGTAAGAACGGCGATGTCTTGGAGCATTTCTTTGCGTCTATCGCCAAAACCAGGAGCTTTGATTGCCAAAGTGTTGAAAGTCCCGCGAAGTTTATTTAGGACCAAGGTAGTCAGGGCTTCGCCTTCAACTTCCTCGGCAATAATGACCAAGTCTTTCTTGCCGGCAGTAGCCATCTTTTCGAGCAGCGGCAAGATTTCAGCGACAGCGCTGATTTTTTTGTCGGTAATAAGGATGGCAGGATGTTCGTAAACCGCTTCCATCTTGTCTGCGTCGGTAATCATATAAGCTGACAGATAGCCTTTATCAAACTGCATTCCCTCGACGACTTCTTTTTCGATGCCTAGAGTTTGAGATTCTTCTACCGTAATGACGCCGTCTTTGCCAACCGTGTCCATGGCATCGGCAATCATCTTGCCAATCTCTTCGTCAGAAGCAGAGATAGAAGCCACATGAGCAATGTCTTCTGAGCCTTTGATCTCTTTTTTGATTTTCCTTAACTCTTCGACAACAGCACTGGTTGCCTTCTCTATGCCTCGACGAATAGCCATCGGGTTAGCTCCGGCGGTAACATTCTTGATTCCTTCTTCGATCATCGCTTGAGCGATAACGGTCGCTGTCGTGGTACCGTCTCCGGCAACATCATTAGTCTTTGAAGCAACTTCTTTGATTATTTCAGCTCCTAAATTTTCATATTTATTTTCAAGTTCGATTTCTTTTGCAATTGTTACACCATCATTTGTAATAAGAGGTGA
>CAYYEV010000040.1:0-1487 GCA_964471065.1 uncultured Candidatus Saccharibacteria bacterium | reverse complement strand
AATAACCTGGGCACCAACATTTTCAACAACAGCACCAGCTTTTTTCTTTGGGTCCTCTGAGATCGTGCCAATTTCAATTTCTTTGGCAATAGTGACACCGTCATTGGTGATAACTGGTGAGCCGTATTTTTTATCCAAAACAACATTCCTGCCTTTCGGCCCGAGGGTCGCTCTGACCGTATTGGCTAGGGTGTCTACACCTTTTTTTAAGGCGATTCGTGCTTCTTCTCCACTTAAGATTTGTTTTGACATAAGACTCCTTCCCCGCCATATACCCTTAGTGGTTTATGGCTTGCCCTGTACCCCTGTGTGGTACAGGGTCAACTTATTAATTCATCAACCGATTAGCCTAACAACTCTGTTTTTACCTTATTTAGTTGTTAAATTGTTTAATCTAGCGATTATAAAATAATTGCTAATATATCTTCTTCGCTGATTATCAGATATTCTTCTTTATCAACTTTTACTTCTTGGGGCGAGTATTTGGAATACAAAACTTTGTCGCCTACCTTGACGTTCATCGGGATTTTCTCGCCATGTTTGATTTTGCCCGGGCCGACTGCAACCACCTTACCCTGAGCTGGTTTTTCTTTGGCTGTATCGGGGATGACAATTCCACTAGCGGTGGTTTGCTCTGCCTCTAATGCTTTAATGACAACCTTGTCACTTAAAGGTTTGATTTTCATAGTTGCCTCCTTTCTGTCATTCTGAACGCAGTGAAGAATCTAGATCCTCCAAAGGCTCTCCGACGTTTCTGTCGGAGTCCAACCAAAAGCGTCGGACAGGATGACAAAATGTTTTTGTCAGTTAATTAGCACTCACTATTATAGAGTGCCAAAATATAATAGTCAATATCATCTTTCCTGTCAATATCTCTATTTTTTATGTTAGAATTTAGCCGTGGGAAAATGGAAAAAAGTCAAAGAAAACCAAATTTACAAGAATAAGTGGATCTCTCTAAACAATGATGACGTTGTCAGGCCAGACGGAGAGCCTGGACAGTATTCGGTTTTGGTAACTTCAGATACCGTTTCCGTTCTGGTAAAAGATAAAGACGATAAGTTTCTCTTGGTTTACCTTCATCGTTACCCTACTGATAACGACAACTGGGAGGTGATAAAGGCCAGACAAGACGGAGAAGAACCTTTTGTCACAGCTAAAAGAGAACTGGGCGAAGAAATGGGCTTATCAGCCAACAAGTGGACCAAGCTTGGCATCTTTAATCCCCTAAATGGCCTGGTTCGTGAACTAAACACCGTTTTTTTGGCAGAAGATATAGTTCCGATTGATATAGAGAAAGAAGAGCAAGAAAAAGAAGGCATCACTGAAGTAAAATCATTCACATTAGAAGAAATAAACCATATGATTGAAACTAGCGAGATAAAAGACGGATTTACTATCGTCGCATTTCACAAATACAAATTATATCTGGAGAAAAATAATGGCTAAAAAACGAGTCTTTTCCGGCATTCAACCGACCGGCAATT
>CAYYEV010000039.1:1487-2303 GCA_964471065.1 uncultured Candidatus Saccharibacteria bacterium | reverse complement strand
CACAATGAAATTCTAAAAGAACTCGAAAATGATATGAAAAAAATTACCAAGTTTGAGCCGGATGCTTTTATCATTTCCGATCAGGGCATTTTTTCTCTCGCTAAAAGGGTTGCTTCGAGCATTCCGATTCACCTTTCGACCCAAGCCAATACTGTCAATATTGAATCAGTTAAGTTCTGGCAAAAACAAGGGGTTAAAAGGCTTGTTTTGGCAAGGGAATTGACTCTAGATGAGATTAGGGAAATTCACAAAGCCGCGCCAAAAACGGAGCTTGAGATTTTCGTTCATGGAGCAATGTGTATCTCCTACTCCGGCCGTTGCCTTCTCTCGTCCTATATGACCGGGCGGAAAGCTAATCTCGGTGACTGTGCTCAACCCTGCCGTTGGGATTACAAAGTTTACCTCGAAGAAAAAATGCGTCCAGGCGAATACTATCCGGTTGAAGAATCAGAAATGGGCACAAACATTATGGGCTCAAAAGACCTTCGAACGATCCGATATTTACCCGAGATTATAGAAGCCGGGGTAATCGGTCTCAAAGTCGAAGGACGAAACAAAAGCGAATATTATTTGGCCACTACCGCTCATGCTTACCGGGAAGCGCTTAATCTCACCGGGGCTGACAACTATAAGGAAAAAGACAAAAAGAGGCTAGAAAAAGAACTGGAGAAATTAAATTACCGTGATTATACGACCGGTTTTCTCTTTGGTAATGCCAAATTTGGCGAAACAGCCAAGAGTCGTCGCCCATACAAATCATGGGATTATCTAGGGATTGTGGCCTCACCCCCTGCATCGTCATCGCGAGCGGAGTGC
>CAYYEV010000039.1:0-1477 GCA_964471065.1 uncultured Candidatus Saccharibacteria bacterium | reverse complement strand
CCAGCCGGCGGTAAGGCAGAGATTGCCACGTCGTCCCGACGATACGTCGAGACTTCTCGCAATGACAACCTAATTATCGTCAAAAGTAAAATCAAAACCAATGATACGGTTGAAATACTAACCCCGGATGGAATTTGTTCGGACACAGTCAAAGAGATTACGGATTTATCCGGGGGTAAACTTGATGAGATAAACCCCGGTAGAGAAGGACAAAAAGTGATACTAAAATTAGAGAAAACCTATCCAGCAAAAACAATTATTAGAAAGAGACTGACAAAATAGCCAATAGCCACAAAGAGTAATTTGAGATAGAATATATCTATGGACGAAGAAGAAATAAAAGCCTGGAAAACTAAGAAAAAATCAAATAAAAAAATCTTCATAATTTTAGGGATGATTGTTATACTTTTGGTTTGCAGTTTTTTGGTCTTTGTCACGGTAAAAAAACAGTACTGTCAAAAAAGGACCGAGGAACAGCTCAAAACTTACAATGACTGGGTCGCTAAGACCGGTGTTAGGTTCGCCAACCGTTGTCGGGCAGGCGGTTTTCGGGCTCCACAATGTGAAGGTTACCAAGATTACTTCCGCCTTCTGCCCGGTAAGCCCAATGCCGAAAAAGAAAAGATTTTAAACAAAAAGTGCTTATCCCAAAAATAGGGTTATCAAAGGTTTGACTTCTGACATTAGAGAAAAAAGACACCTAGAAAGGTGTCTTTTTTCATAAATTGGCAGCGCGCTACCCGCCAGAATGACTCTGTCGGTCTGGCTTTCCCAGGGCTTAATGGCCCAAGTATCGTCGCCGCACATTATCTAACTTAGAATACTCGGCACTGCGCTACTTTCCCAGGGCTTGATGACCCAAGTATCATCGCCGAAGAAGACCTTAACTTCTGTGTTCGAGATGGGAACAGGTGTGACCTCTCCTCCATAAGCACCGAGAATTCTACTTTAGATAAACTATTTCAATGTGCGGGAAAGGGGATGCCCGTCCGCCTTTGGCGGAGGAACAGGCCCGCATTAGCGGCGGGTAAATGTTACATCCCTGCTCTAGCCACCAAACGATAGCTCAAAGGAGCTTTGAGCTAGTTGTCTAGTGACTAAAGTCAAAAGTCGCTAAATAAATACTTTTTACTTTAAGCTTTCAACTTTTTACTAGTTTGTGGTGCTAGCCACAAACCACCAGTTGACAACCTGTCACATTCTTAACGATTAAGAACATAACAAGAAAACAAATTAAGTCATCGACCTATTAGTACTCCTCAGCTTAATACGTTGCCGTACTTACACGTAGAGCCTATCAACCTCATAGTCTATAAGGGGTCTCAAACGAAATCTAATCTCGAGGTGGGCTTCGCGCTTATATGCTTTCAGCGCTTATCCCTTCCGAACATAGCTACTCGGCAATGCCCTTGGCAGAACAACCGATACACCATAGGTTCGTTCGCTCCGGTCCTCTCGTACTAGGAGCAACTCCTCT
>CAYYEV010000038.1:0-2344 GCA_964471065.1 uncultured Candidatus Saccharibacteria bacterium | reverse complement strand
CGCGCTTATGTATCCCTTCGACAGGGTCATTAGCGACTTCACTCTCTTCCTGGCAAGGGAAGGCTACCCGCTCAAGACGCGGGATGAGCAGCTAGCTGCCATTCCGTGATTGAAGGTAGGGCTCGGCGGATATTTTCCCGCCGAGCCCTGCAACCCCTTTCTTGCACTTCACTAAGAATTAAATTAATCCAAAGATTGCATTAGAAAAAGTTCCTAGCTTGCTAGGAACTTTTTCTAATTAGCACAAATTCAATTTTTATGTTTTGTCTTTTTCGTTTTTGATTTCTTCAACCATTTTTCTTTTCTAACCTTCAAGTCATATCTTTTCTGTTCATCTTTGACTTTGTTTAACTGGTAGAAAAGCCAGATGTCGGTGATGATATAAACCAAAAGTATCAGGTAGTGCCAGAAGCGCCACGAATATAATCGTAAGCCCTCGAGACGACAAAAGACAAAGAAAAGTCCAACTATAGCAATCGGTAATTTGGTATAGAGGATCTTTTTGCCAAAGTTAGCTGTGGGTGTGCCCGGCATTTTTTTGCTGAAATACAGGTACAAAGAGATAGAAGTGACCAGGACAAAAAGGTAAAAGGCCAGCCAAAGATAAATCAAGCTAGAGTTGGTCGGGGTCAAAAAAAAGTATTCTTGGTTGAATCTAGAGAAAAAATCCATTTCTTTTACTCGTCGTCACCAAAGAAATCTATTTCGACGTCGCAGTCCGGACAGATCATTTTGTCGTCTTCCCAAACTTTTTCATTACCGCATTTTTCGCAAAGCTCGGCACCTTCACCGACTTCTTCATCGACCTTCTTCTTGGTGGTAGCTTCTTTCCGCTTCTTCATTTTGCTGTCCTCCACTTCCAACTTTATAACTTTTTACTTTCTAGTTCAAGCAGACAAAAAAGAGGCCCCGTATGAGGCCTCCTAAAAGATTATTTTTTCTGGATTTTTCTTGGTGCTCTAGGCTTTGGCGCTGATTGGGCCGGAGGAATTGGGGTCTTCCCTGGCCTTTGAGTATAGACGAGATATCCACCGATGATGGCCAGAATAAAGAGGAGAATGATGCCCCAAAGCGGTAAGTTGTTATTATCTTTTTCTTCGTCTGATTCATTTGCTTTAACGTCACCGTCTTGACCAGTGACAGGAGCCTGGACAATCTCGGCGGCAGTATCAGAGATGGCGGCTGAAGCAATCTCATTTGCCGGTGCCGTTATTCCCGTTAGTGCTGGGATAGTAATAGAAACCGGAGCTACTGTAGTTTCGTTACCAGCATTGTCATAAGCGACAATCTCATAGCTATACGTTTCGCCCGGAGTGGCATACATATCGGTAAAGCTGGTAGCGGTCGGATCTAAGGTCATAAGGAAAGCACCATCACGGACTACCTTTAGCCCGGCATAAGTACCGGCCGGAGGATTGGCCCAGGTCAAAACTGGCTGTCCAGCAGAATTTAGGCTAATTTTTAAATTACTAACTGAAGCTGGGGCAGTCGTGTCATAATCTATCTCGAAAACAGATTTTAAGTTAAGATTACCGGCTAAATCTGTAATCGTACCGGCAGCGACTTCTACACCGACTTTCCCTTCTGCTAATGGATTGACCACAAAAGTATAAACATTTCCATTTTGGATAAAACTACCTATGACTATGGTGCCGTTGGTAATGGTAAAATCTGTTTCTGCTAACGGATTATTCGTATTTTCGCTGACCGTCGCCGTCAAGTGGATTGGTTGTTTATTGGTTGGACTAAGCTCTAGAGACTTGAAGGTGACAAGAGGAGATTTTGTGTCAACAGCCAATTGATTTGTGGAGACAAAATTGTTTTGTTGTGGGTTGCCAGCCAGATCTTCTGCCCCGGAAGCTGTTATTGTAAGCCCGGGGATCTCAATGGCAATACCAGAATTTAACGTACAATTAAAAGTGTATTCGTCATTGACCGGATTATTCCATCCAATTGGCTGACAGTTAATTAAGCCCACTGTACTTGGTACGATACTCAGCACCGGGATTACGGCTGTATCCATCTCTTCTGAATATTTCAAAACTAATGTGTTTGTTGGATTTGAATTAACAAAACTTTGATTGATGGTAAAAGTCCCAGCTGGAGGGATAGGGGTTCCATTAATTTCTACGCTATCAAGAGTTGGCAAGACACTGTCATCGTGGACTGAAAAATTCAAAGTTAGAGGCGTCCCAATATCCCCCGTTCCGTTAGGACCGCTGTACGGTATGGCAATCAAAGAATATTGACCGACAGAAGGAGTCCAAGTCTCATAATCCCCGCCAGTGTCTCCTTTCACGGCATAAGGAGACACTGGCGGGGATTATGAGACTTGGACTCCTTC
>CAYYEV010000037.1:0-2357 GCA_964471065.1 uncultured Candidatus Saccharibacteria bacterium | reverse complement strand
AGACTGTTAACCGAACTTTGCCAATCCTTTCGAACTGGGCTTTTGATGTGCCGGCCACGGTAATTTTCGGCCGAAGTCGAAAGTGAACCGTTTTTTATTTCGAGAACACCAATAACCTGGCCAAAATCTTTAGTTGGATCCTGCAGACCGATCTTCCAAGCTTCTTTTTGACTGAAACAACTAATCTGACCACCTAGACTAATCATTATCCGATCGACGTCAAATTCAGTCACTGCCTTTATCGCTTTGTCAGCAGCAAAGCCCTTGGCGATTGCTCCTAAGTTGATCCTGGTTTTTTTGGAATCAAAGATAATCGAGCCATCACTAGTTAGGTGATAGTCTCTGCCCTTTTCTTTATTCTCAAAATCAACGTCAAAGAGCCCGCCTGTTTTCTTTTTAACTTCTTTTGCCGTCAAGAGAATCTGATATAGATCTTCGCTAATGAGATATCTTTCCCCAACATGAATGTTTTTACAAAGCCTAGAAATTTCGCTTGTTTCTGAGAAAAAGTTAAAACGCTTTTCTATGTCCAAAATAATTGCCTTGGCCTCCGCCAAAGCAACTTTCTCGTCTTTGCCCTCCATCTTTATCTGGACAACAGTATTCATCGTTTGAAAGATATCTTCCAGCATAGCTTATTGTTTTAACCGTCCAACAACCACCAGCCTTTTGTCGGTCGGAAAATCAGGAGCGATGCAGGTAACTAGAGTAACCGTCGGGACGTCGCTGGCTTTTAGAATAGAAAAGTCATCGGCTTCGACCGTTTTTATCTCACTTACCTCGTAAGTATATTGTCCTGTCTTTTTGTCACTTAAAATCAGCGTGTCGCCTTTTTCCAGCTCTTTTTTACCAACCTTGGCAAAAGGGGCTTCGTGCTCTGCTGTCACCGCCGAATGACCGAAAATTACAGCATTGCCCTCTCCAGGCTGGTTAGTCTCCTCATCATAATAAGCTAAGCCTTGGTTCAAAAAACCTTCCGGAATCGCTCCTGGTTTCTCGTCATCGTAGATCGGTTCGTTAAGATTAATCACCGGAATAACTAAGCGGCTTGCTTCTACTAGCACAGGTGATGGAACTCCTTCGTCTCCTGCATTATTTCTTTCCTTAGAACCTAGGAAACAAAGGACAACGATAAGAGTTAGTAACAAAAGCAGGACGAGAATAATCTTTTTCCTTTTTGATACTTTTGCTTTGATTTTAGTAAGAAGATTTTTCATAAGAAGTTGACCAAATTATAATCCGGATCAAACAAAAAGACGAGATGCAATTTCCCGTCTTTTTGTTTAGATTGTAGCTCTTTTATTTTCCGGTATAAGGCAGTCCAGTGCTGCTAAAAACACCGAATTTGGTAAAGTGGTTGACCATCGCGGTAATGGTATTGGTCTCGGTATTGATCGTGCCACTAACCGGAATCCATTCTTTCTTCGCCTCGTCATAATAGTAGACTGAAAGACTGTTCTCCGAGACATTGCCGAGCGTCGCCGGATCGTACTTAAGATTAATCGTCGCCGATTTGGCAAACTGAGTCACGAGCTCGTTATCGACCAAATCTTGGCAGGTAAATTCATAGACTGAGCCGGCAGCCTTGACATTGCCGCCTGTTGGAACGCTGCCTACTTTAGTTACGCTGACCGAAGAATCGTGATCAACCGTTTCGCCAGTGAAAGCAACTTTAGCCGCTTCATCGGTCGACATCACCGAACCGCCAACTTCTTCGCTGACATTAAAGAGCCCGGCTCCGCCGATCATCCAATACGAGCCGTTCCAGTCAATAGTGTTGATGGTAGTAATGGCGGCTTGAGTTTCTGATTGCATTTGGGAGGTGAGATTGGTGAAGGTACCACTACGATAGAGATAAAGCAAAGCTTTCCCGTCTGCGTCCCTGCCTCCGATTAACCAGCGGTCTGCCTCGTCATCGGGTTGATAACCGATGGCAGTCACTTCGACTAAAGCATCCGGTGTATCAATGGCGGTTCCGGTGAAATCATCATCGTCTTCATCCACGGTATATAAAGGGCTAGTTCCTTTCCCGCCGACGAGCCATTCACTTTTTCCACCGGTGATTGCGTTAATACCCTGGCTCAAGTTCGGGATTTGATTGGTAATATCATCAAGAGTGGCGTCGCTGTCATAGGAAAACAGTTTGGAAGCGGTCCCGGCGGTATTCATGCCACCGACAAGATAATACCCCATGTCGTTGGCCAAATAATCACCTTTGGCCTGGCTGACTCCGGTCAAGCCAAGATCTACAGAAGCATTGCTGGCAGAAGTTGTGAAAAGATGGGTGTTGAAGTCCGGCATCAGAGCGGCGATAACCCAGCGATTAATGGTGTCGTCCCAGTCAACGCTGCCGATAT
>CAYYEV010000036.1:0-2467 GCA_964471065.1 uncultured Candidatus Saccharibacteria bacterium | reverse complement strand
ATCCCTCTAAGGTTTGGGTCATCGAGACAAAGGATAACAAAACCATAGAAGGGAACTTTGTTTGTATACTCTAGAAAAGCCCCCCTAATGTCATCAAGATCTTTGTAGCAATCGAGGTGGTCGACTTCCATGCTGGTCAGGACAGCGACAGTCGGAGTCAGGGCGAGAAAAGTCCGGTCATATTCATCGGCTTCCACGACGATAAAATCGCCCTTGCCTAATCTAGCATTCGTTCCACCAATGCCGCTTAGATTCCCACCGACGATAACTGTTGGATCGACGCCTCCTTCAATCAAGGCTAAACTAGCCATAGAGGTCGTTGTCGTTTTGCCGTGAGTACCGGCAATGCCAATACCGTATTTTAGCCGCATCACTTCAGCCAACATTTCGGCTCTTCTAACAATGGGGATGTTTCTTTTTTTTGCTTCTTTTACTTCCGGATTATCCATCGAGACAGCCGAGGAATAAACCAGGATATCGACATCTTTGGCTAGATTTTTGGCTGAGTGGCCTTCACGGATAGTCGCTCCCATCTTTTCCAGAGTTTCGGTGATTGAATTTTTAGCTTTGTCTGAGCCGGAAATTAGGTATCCTTGAGTTAATAAAATTTCGGCGATGGCACTCATGCCGACGCCACCGATACCAACAAAATGTAATTTTTTGACCGATGAAAACATACTAAGTAGGTATATTTTCGCTTAAAGTTTCACTTTGTTCAAGCCCGAGTTTAGAAAGCTAAGAAGAGGGGCGAGAATGCTTTCTCCGATTATAAAAAGGTAGCCTGACGATAAAACTTGCCCCCGAGCCTAATTCGCTTTTGACTTCTATACCGCCGCCATGAACGTCAACAATCTTTTTGGCGATAGACAAGCCGATACCATCACCTTTGGCTAGAGTCCGACACCTTGACTGTTCCGATCTGTAGAAAGGTAAGAAAATATAAGGAATATCGGTTTTTGAAATGCCGATACCCTGGTCCTTGACTTCTATCTCAACATTTTTTCCAGAAATTGTGGAAATGACTTCAATCTTTGATCCTTCCGGGCTGTATTTAATAGCATTATCGAGCAAGATAACAAAAAGCTTGACCATGCTTTCACTGTTTCCCATGACAGTAACATTCTTTAGTTTTAACTTGATACTGATATTTTTCTTTTCAGCCAAAATTTTAACTTGCTCATAAGCTCGAATTATTTTGTCCTTGAGATAAATAACCTCGACTTCAAGTGTAGGATCTTCTTGGAGCCTGGCCAAGGTCATAAGACCGTTCGAAAGCTGCTCTAACTTTTCTATTTCCTCAAGGTTGCTCTGGAGCAATTTCTTTAAGTCATCAACTCTCAAATTCTTATCTCTCAGATTAACTTCGATTTCTGTTTTCATCGCCGTTAGCGGCGTTCTTAGTTCGTGAGAGGCGTCTGTCGCAAAACGTTTTTGGATTTCATAGAGTTCTTCGAGCGGACGAATCGTCCTATTTGCCAAATAGTAGCTGACCAGGGTTGACAAGAAAAAAACAAGACCGTTTAGATAAAAAAGATCGGTCAGGATCTTGCCCTCTGACAATTCTATTTGGGTCTCCATCGATCTCTCCAGATTTATCTTGTCTTGCTCGCTAAGTTCGGTCCGGGAAATATTATTTAATAATGCCTGATCGTATTCTAGATGGTTATTTAGTTCTTGAGTCGCTAACCGATAAAAGAAAAGACTAACACAGGCGCTCATGACCATGACAATGGCGACATAAAAGACCGTCAACCTCAACGCCGCTAAGCTAAACCTTATCATTTGCCAATCCTGTAACCAAAACCTCTTATGGTATGAATCAAATCATTTCCTTTAAATGGTTTGTCAATTTTGTTTCTCAGATAGCCCATATAGACTTCGACCGTATTGGGCAAGATGTCTGCGTCAAAATCCCAGACATGACCAATAATTCTTTCCTTGGTCAAGGTCTGATCCGTATTTCTCATTAGATACTCAAGTAGGCTGTATTCGGTCGGCGAGAGTTCAATATCTTTATTTTGTCGCTTTGCCTTATGGGTTAAAGTGTTCAAAGTCAAATCTTTTACCTTGAGAACATTACCGATTTGATTTTTGGGCCGCCTGAGAAGAGCTTTGACTCTGGCCAGAAGTTCGTTAAATGAAAAGGGCTTGACCAAATAGTCGTCAGCGCCTAGGTTCAAGCCATAAATTTTATCTTCGGTCTTGTCTTTGGCCGTCAGCATCAGGACAGGAGTGTTCTTGCCTTCTTTTCTGAGGGCAACACAGATATCCATGCCATCAGCAACGCCTGGAAGCATTCGGTCCAAAATCAAAAGGTCATAGTCTATAGCCATAGCCGAATCCATACCATCAGCTCCGTTATAGCAAACATCAACGGCATAAGTTTCTTGCTCTAACCCCTTTTTTACCGCATTGGCAATTTTTTCATCGTCTTCAACGAGAAGTATCCTCATAGTAAAACCATTTT
>CAYYEV010000035.1:169-2573 GCA_964471065.1 uncultured Candidatus Saccharibacteria bacterium | reverse complement strand
CGGAGCCGATGATAATCACTTTATGGATATCCGTTCTTTTTGGCATAAGAAAAAGCTTCTTTGAGTGCTTTATTTTCAAAGAAAGCCTTATCCCTTATCGCTTTTGTAATTCTTGGCAAATCCTGCCAAACGATTCGACCGGCTCCTAGATTCAAGTGGCCGACTTCTGAGTTACCCATTTGGCCATGAGGCAAGCCAACTTCCTCTTCGGCCGCAAAAAGTCTGGTATGAGGATATTTGGTCCAAAAATAATCAAAGTTCGGTGTTTTGGCCAAACTAATAGCATTTGCCGGACCGGCCGGAGCCAAACCCCAGCCATCAAGTATAACGAGTAGTACCCTCCTGGACATGTCTTAATTTTAGCAGAGATTGACCAAAGTTGTCAGACTAATTCAAGTGGGTTGCCTTTTTTATTTCGGCCAAGTCTTTGTAAATCAGATAAACGTAAGCGATGCCATAGTAGGTCAAAATGAAATTAGCAATAGTCGCTATGATGCCAAGAAATAGAGTTAGTGTTGTCATCTTAGGATCAATTTGGACAATCAAAGAGATAGCCCCCGAAATCAAGCTCAAGAGAAAGAGCCGGCCAAATACTGGCCAAAAGTGGCCACGGACTAATTCCCGGCTTCTCTTAAGCGCATTCAGCTTGTGGTTACCTTCCAAGATGAAGACCGGCGCGACTAAGCTCAAGAATACTCCGACGATTATTCCCGGAATAAAGAGCAAGACTAGACCGACAATAATCAGAATGGCCGAAGCTAGCATAACCAAGATATAGGTCCCAAAATTCTTGTATCCATAAAGAAGAGCTGCCTTTATCCCTTCTCCATTCTTTTCGGCTATGCTGTAGACCAGTTTGTTGCTAGCTAAAGTAAAAACCGAAAAAATAACCACCGCCAGAAGAATACCGATAATTATAGCCACCGTTATGGCAATGGCACTATTTGTTGCCGTAGTTGCCAAAACAAGAAGCGTGATAACGGCAATCGTCGTAATGATGGCGACTAAAGTAAGCAGAAAGTAAAGCAGGAACTTAGTCCAGCCGGCAGCAAAAATCATCCAAGCATCTTTCAAGAGATCGCTGACACTTCTTAGCCCGTCTTTTTCAATCGAGGGCGTAAGCGTTGCCTCCTTTGTTTTTGTTTCATCTCCCATAAATACCTCCTTTCTAATACATTCGGTTTATGGTTTTAAAAAAGCTTAAGTTTTTAATTCTTTCTCAATCTCGATTAAGCGATTATATTTACTAATCCTCTCACCTCTAGCCGGTGCTCCTGCTTTTATCTGATTGGTACCAGTGGCAACTGCTAGATCGGAAATGTACGAGTCTGAAGTTTCACCACTCCTGTGAGAAATCATTGTCCTATAACCATTATCTCTCGCCAACTTGATTGCTTCAAATGTTTCTGTAATTGTCCCAACCTGGTTCATCTTAATCAGAACGGCATTACCAGCTCCTGATTCAATCCCCTTTTTAATTCTCTCGACATTGGTCACAAAAAGATCATCACCGACAAGCTGGGTTTTGTTACCGATTCTTGATGTCATCATCTGCCATCCCCCCCAGTCGTCTTCGGCCAAACCATCTTCAATCGAAATAATCGGATAGTTATTAATCAATTCTTTGTACAAACTGACTAGCTGCATCGCTGATAGGCCGATGTTTTCTGAAGCTAAAATATATTTTTCGTCTTTTTCCGGCGTATAAATTTCACTGGCCGCAACATCGAGAGCCAAGGAGACATCTTTGCCCGGCCTATAGCCGGCCTTAGTAATCGCTTCTACGATTAGCTCAATTGCCTTGGTGTTGGACTCCAGATCAGGAGCGAAACCGCCTTCGTCACCCAAGCCTTTTGACAAGTCCCGGCTCTTTATTACTTCGCCAAGAGCGTGATAAACCTCTGTCGCAATCCGGACATTCTCGCAAATATTTTCTTTTTCCGGGACAATCATCGTTTCCTGGATATCAAGTTTATTCTCGGCGTGTTTACCACCGTTTAGGATATTAAAAAACATCTTTGGCAGGACAAAGCTTGTCTCGCCAAATTTTAAATCCGGTTGCCAGATACCGTCCTGCTCGAAGAGTCCTCTTAGGTATTCATAGAGAGGGAGGTCTAGAGCGAGAGCAGCGGCTCGGGTGGTAGCACCGGAAACACCAAGAATTGCATTGGCTCCAAGCTTGGCTTTATTTGGCGTCCCATCCAAATCAATCAGGGTTTGGTCTATCTTTTTTTGATTAGTAGAGTCTAGGCCGATAATTTCTTCTTTGATAATTTTTTCTATGTTTGATATCGCCTTATCGACGCCTAGACCATCATAAGCCTTCTTCCCATCACGAAGCTCCAAGGCTTCGTGGACACCGGTCGAAGCACCGCTTGGGACAGAAAAACTGGCCCAATTGTCT
>CAYYEV010000035.1:0-157 GCA_964471065.1 uncultured Candidatus Saccharibacteria bacterium | reverse complement strand
CGGGTTGCCTCTCGAATCAAGAATCTGGATTGCTTTGATATTTTTTATTTTCATCAATTTAAGTTAAAAGGAAATAGGCAACGATACCACCGACTAGAAGCAAGACGGCTAGGATTATACCCAAAAACAAGATGATTTTTAGTTTTTTTGTATCATC
>CAYYEV010000034.1:0-2678 GCA_964471065.1 uncultured Candidatus Saccharibacteria bacterium | reverse complement strand
ATTTACAAAAGGAGCGGTCGCCAAGATAACAGCCAAAGGACAGGAAATAGGCCTTATCGGAGAAGTTAGAAAGAATCTTTTAGAAAATTATGATTTGAAGAAAAAAGCGATTATTGTCGAACTAGATTTGAAGCTTTTGGCAGAGCTTGCCAACAGAGAAATCCTTTATAAGCCGATTAGTAAATACCCAAAAACGACAAGAGACATTTCGGTTATCGTCAAGAGTGGCTTAGAAGCAGCGAAAGTTTTGGAAGCCTTAGACAAGGTCGACCCGTTGATCCAAGAGACTGAAATCGTCGACATTTACACAGGTAAACCTTTGGACAAAAGTCAAAAAAGTATTTCGGTCCGTTTGCACTTACTCAGCCAAACGAAAACATTGACCGACGAAGAAGTTGAAAAGGTAGTAACAGAATGCCACAATAAGTTAAAGAAATTAGGAGGGAAAATCCGGGGTGGCTCAGAATAAGCAAAAACCAAATATTGATACGATCCATAATCCAAAAAGGAAGGTCGAAAAAACAAAAGCAGCTGAAACTAGAAATGCGCCCCTACTTTCTATCCTAGAACCCGATGTTGGCAAAGAAGCCAAATCTGACAAAAAGTCCAAAACAGGCTGGCTATTTAAGGATATTTTTAGACTCGAGACCAAAAAGAAAGAAAAAGCACCGGTCAAAAAAACCGAGAGAAAAAAGATAATCAAGCCTCACCACAAAAAAATTGCTCTTGTCTCGGTTATTTTTGGTCTCGTTGCCTTTTTAGCTATTTTAGTTGGCGGAGGGGCTTACGCTCATCAGTCAATCTATGCCAACAAAATTTATCCGGGAGTTACCGTCTGGGGTGAAGAATGCGGTGGCAAGTCCATGACCGAAGTCCAGCAGCTTGTGACTGGAAAAATAAAAGATTACAAGATTATTCTTTCCGGACCGGACCAAACCTATACGGCAACAGCCAACGATCTCGGTTTGGTTTTTAATTCGGAGGCGATGGCTCTCAGCGCTTTTTCTAAGGGCCGGACCGGTTCATTTTGGGATAACTACTTTACCAGAGCCAAATTAATTGTCACCCGGATCAAATGGGATCCGGTTCGAAAAGTTATCGGGGCAAGCGATTTAGAAATAAAGCCTTCTTATCAAATAGATAATGCCAAACTTGATCAGTATATAAACACTATCTCCCAAAATATCAATATTCCGGCCAAAGACTCCGAAATCAAAATCATAAACGGCAGTACTCAGCTCATTCCGGCCGTCTACGGCCGGGAGGTGGTCAAAGAAAGCCTAAAAGACAACCTAACAAATTATATAAGCGGGTTAAAGGCAGCCGATATTACCATCGAGACAAAACAGATTAAGCCGAATATCGTTGACGATTCAGCTCAAGAGCTTGTTGTCCAAGCAAAAAATGTCATGGCCAGACCGGTGACTCTGACTTACAAAGGACAGACCTTTAAGCCCAACGCCGAAACCGTTGGTTCATGGATTACTTTTGTCAAACCAAACGGAGCCAAAAATTATACCTTGACGGTCGATCCTTCCAGAATGGAAAACTATTTTTCTTTTTTGGGCAGCAAATTAGACAATTATCCCACTACCAAAAAAGTCCGGGTTGAAAATGGAGCCAAAGAAACGGTTATCCAAGAAGGCAAAGATGGTTTACTCGTAGACAAAGTGGCTCTTGGCCGGAGTATCGCAACGCAATTACCAGCGCAAGCCTCGGTCAATATCGAAATTCCAATGTATGTTGCAAAATACAAAACAGAATTCAACCGGGTTTTGGTTGCCAATTGGGACAAATATATAGAAATAAACATTTCAACCCAAACCATGACAGCTTATCTCAAAGGAGGTCAAGCAGTCGGTAGCTGGAAAGTAACAACGGGCATGAGTTCTCATCCTACCCCAACCGGAACATTTTTGGTCTACAGCAAATCAGCGGTAACGAGAATGACCGGTGGAACCAGAGGAATTGACTATTATGATCTGCCGAATGTCCACTGGGTAACTTGGTTCAACGGCGGTTATGCCATCCATGAAGCCTATTGGCGAAGCGCTTTTGGCGGCCAAGATTATGTTTGGAACGGATCTCATGGCTGCATCAACGCAACTTATCAAATTGCAAAGTTTATCTACGACTGGGCACCGGTTGGTACCCCGGTCGTTATTCATTATTAAAAAAGAGGTGATTTATGGATAACCCGTTAAGGCCCAAAACGCCAAACCCGAATCTGGAGCCAAATTTGAACTCTAATTCTGGAGAAACCCCTGCCTCCAAGGAACCGACCAGGGAGGAGCTAAGAGCCGAAGAGCAACGTCAAGCCGAGGCTCGGGAAGCGGCCGAGAGACTAGCTGCTTTTGAGATCATGCAGGAAGGGATAAACAAAAACGCTCCGGTTCAAGATCCGCAAAGTCAAACCAGTCAGGCTCAAGCAGTTTTAAGCGACGATCAGCAAAAAGCCACAGCTGAAGCGGCCAAACAAGAAACATCGGCTCCAGAGACAGATGATATTCCAGACAAAGATAAAGCTTGGGTTGATCGGATTGAGGATATTATTGAAAAAGACAAAGACAAGCCCTATCAAGAAGAAATTGATGCTGAAAAATTGCATCAAGAATATTTGAAAAAAAGATTTAATTTAGAGGTTGACGCCGAAGAAGATAAAAAATGATTTCTATCGC
>CAYYEV010000033.1:0-2731 GCA_964471065.1 uncultured Candidatus Saccharibacteria bacterium | reverse complement strand
TCTTAAATTCGCCGCTTATTGACTCATGTTTGATGGCCATATTGACCGTTGCCTTCAGAAAGCCCAGTTTGCTGCCGGTGTCGTAGTCTTCACCTTCATATTTTGCTCCGTAAACATCTTCGTGTTTCAACAGCTTGGCGATGGCGTCCGTCAGCTGAATCTCGCCGCCCCGTCCCGGCTCCGTTTTTTCTAGACATTTCATAATGCTTGGGGTAAAGATGTAGCGCCCAACAATTGAGAGATTTGACGGCGCTTCATCCGGTTCCGGTTTTTCGACCATTCCTTTGAGCTTGAAATAATCCCCTTCTCCGTCCGGATCGACGACACCATAAGCACGGACTTTTTCTTCCGGCACTTCCTTGACCGCGACAATCGACTTGCCGACTTCTTTGTAAACGTCGACTAGCTGCTTGGTGACAGAGACTTTGCTATCCATGAGAACGTCCGGCAAGATGACAGCAAAGGGCTCGTCTCCAACCAAATCTTTGGCCTTGTAAACAGCGTGACCCAGACCGAGAGCCGCTTTTTGTCTGATATAGACAATATCGGCCATGTCTGAAACGCATTCAATTTCTCTCAAAAGCTCATCTTTGCCTTTTTGTCTTAAAAGATCTTCCAGCTCATACGAGTGGTCAAAGTAGTCCTCAATTGCTCTTTTGCCTCGGCCGGTGATAAAGATGATGTCTGTGATGCCAGCCGCAACTGCTTCCTCGACAGCATAGTGAATTGCTGGCTTGTCAATAATCGGCAACATCTCCTTGGGCATCGACTTGGTTGCCGGCAGGAAGCGAGTACCAAAGCCCGCTGCCGGGATAACCGCTTTACGAACTCTCTTCATCTCCAAATTTCCTTGGTTTTATCACTAGAACCCTGTTGTCTTTTTGGCCTTTGGACTCACTCACCAGCCCTTCTTTGGCAACAATCGTGTGAGCTAAGCGTCTTTCGTAGGCATTGAGGCCGCTCATCTCTTCCGGAAAGCCGGAATTTCTGACCTTCTCTACCGTCCTTAAGACCATATCGGAAACTTTTCTATCCTTATCTTTCAAGTACCCGTTGACGTCGACTCTAAAGGTTAGATCTTGGCTAATCTTTTTGTGAAGAATAAGTCCCAGAACATAAGCAAAGGCTGACAGGCTTTCGCCGTGATAACCGATCAGGAGAGCCCCTTCTTTGCCCTTTAGGTCTACTTTGATACCGCTCAGGTCGGCACTGACAGAACACTCCATTTTGATTTCCATCAAATGGAGTAATTCTTCGGTTTCTTTTTGAATTTTGTTCAAGGAAGCTCTGGTGACCGACATTACTTCTCTCCTTCCAGCTCCTCAACATCACGCCTCATCACTAAATATTGCTGGAACATCATCATCACTGACTGGACAATCCAGTATAGCGGCAGGGCGGCCGGGAAAGAAAGGCCAATAAAGAAGGTCATGACCGGAAAGATGTACAAGGTTTGATTCATCATCTTCTGGGTTGCGTCCAAGTCTTTCTTTGGCATAATCATCTTGGACTGGAGAAACTGAATAGCCCCAGCTCCTAAGGCCAAAGTCCAGCTGGATTTCGTCAAATCAACGAGGTTCAAAAATTCGGTTGAGAAGGGCTGGCTTAGAGCAGATTTGACAAAGCCAAGCTCTCTCAGCCAAGGATAAAGATCATGCCAAAGACCAGCACCGGAGTCGCTGATATTGATAAAGGCAGCGTCGGCAAAAGGACGGATGGCATAGAAAAGAGCAAAAAGAAGCGGCAGCTGAATCAAAGTTGGTAGGCAGGACGAAAGAGGATTAACTTCTTTTTCTTTGTAAAGCTCCATTACTTTACTTTGCATTTTGGTCGGATCGTTTTTGTATTTATCTTGAATCTTCTTTATCTCTGGCTGGATCTTGGTCAGGGCCTTTTGGTTTCTAAGAGTTTTGGACTGTAGCGGCCAAAGGATAAGACGAATCGTAATAGTGAGTAAGATAATAGCAACGCCGAAATCATGACCTGGGATAATGCTATAAAAAAAGACTAATAAGTTTATTAGCGGTTCAACAAATATAGTGTGTAGCATCCAATTCCTTTATTTAATTGCATCAAATATTGTACTTCAGTGAGAGTAAAAAATCAAAATATAGACGCGAAGCCTCTTTTGTGCTAAAATCTATAAGCTATGAAAAGAACATTCCAACCCAAAAAAGCCCGTGTCGGTAAGGTTCACGGCTTTCTAACACGAATGTCTACCAAAAACGGCCGCAACGTCCTAAAGAGGCGTCGCCTCAAAGGCCGTGTTCGTTTGAATCCAACTAAAAATGCTTAAAAAACAGCAAAGAATCACAAATAACAAAGATTTCCAAAACATCTATAGGCGCGGTCGACACTCTTCGAGCGCCTTTTTTGGCTTAAAACAAACCGGTAACATTTTTAGGTTCCCCCGAATTGGCATTGTCGTCGGCAAAAAAACAGCCAGAAAAGCTCATGACCGAAACCTGATCAAGAGACGCCTTCGGGAAATCCTTCATGCTCATTACCGAGAAATCAAACCGGGCAAAGACATTGTTATCTTGGCTCATGCCGCCACTCTGGGCTTGGATTTTTCTAAGTTAGAAAAAGAGCTTTTGGACATATTAAATAAAGCCAACCTTTTGAGATCATGATTAAAAAGCCGTTTTTGGCACTCATTAAGCTCTATCAAAAGACTCTTTCCCGGGACCACGGGCCGCTTAAGAAATATTATCCTTATGGCTACTGCCGC
>CAYYEV010000032.1:0-2802 GCA_964471065.1 uncultured Candidatus Saccharibacteria bacterium | reverse complement strand
ACCACTATTTCTATGGGGCCACCATTTTTCAGTGTAAGGTCGGTTTTATCTATTACCTTGCCGTCAATTCGTTCGATAATCTCCTTGAAATAGGCTGAATTACCCTTGATTGCTTGTTTGGCTGCAGCAATGGCCACAAGTTCGATAATTTGTTTCTTACTCGCTTCATCAACACCCTCCAGTACTTTTTTGAGCTCATTGGTCAGGGACAATGACCCTTTTGGCCTGCCCTTTTTTTTTGGTTGGTTTTTCGATGAAAACATCTTCAGGTTCTTCTTTGACTTTTCATTATACATAGCGCTTATTCCTCCTTGTTATATTCATTATTGATGAGAACGGGTTTCTTTCCCGTAAAGTCACTCCATCGTTTGCAAATGACGTCACAATAGATCGGGTCAATTTCCATTCCGTAGCAGATACGACCTAGCTGTTCCGCAGCGATTAACGCAGGACCGGATCCGAGGAAAAGGTCGAGGATGATATCTTCTGGCTCTGAATAATTATTCAGGCAGAAGGCGTATAGCCCGACGGGCTTTTGTGTCGGATGAACCCGCTTCAATCCTTCAACATCACGCTTGCCCTCCCGCATATAGCCATTCCAGACCTGACGATACATTCGGGCCGGAGAAGTTAAGCTCGTCCAGGCCATTTCGCAGTCCGCGAAGTTGTTTGAAGCCTGATCCCCCCTCTTGTCCCAGATAATCCAGCAGGGCGAAGGGGGTAAAAAGTCGGCAAAGTAATTCCCTCCCCAGAGGATTAATTTTTTTATGCCGATTTGCTGACTCAACCGATAAATATTTTGGGCCGTTTCTGTCGTTTCATCTCCGACAATGGGCAAATACCGTTTGCCGCCACTGCCAATTTGACCCTTGCCCGTCGCTTTGTCGACCTTTCCTACAATGTTGATGCCGTAGGGCGGGTCGGTCAGTAGTAGACCTCCTTGATATGGCCCCATTAAACGTTGTACATCTTTTCCATTTGTCGAGTCACCACACATAACCCGGTGTTTTCCCAGAAGCCAAATGTCACCATTCTGAGTGACAGGTTCGATTATTTTTTCGGCTTCGGCCTCAGCGTCAAAGCCATCTTCAATAACCTCGCCCGACCCGGTCAGCCATCCCTTCGGCAATTCGACGCCCCAATCCTCGAGGGGTAGATCCGACCATGCCCTGGCCAGCACCGAGAAATCCCATTCACCGAAACTGCCGTTATCCTTTATAGTAATTGCCTTCTCCTGATCCTCGCTTAAACCCTTCAAAATAATTACCGGTACTTCGGTATATTTTAGTTTCTTTGCTGCAAGGTATCTCATGTTACCGCCCAGAATCACCAACTTGCCGGTACGATCGGAGCAGAGCAGGGGGCGTACCCGGAAAAGTTCTGGGCTTTCCCGAAGTGAATCAACCAAATGTTTGAAGGCTTCGTCTTTGATAAGGCGTGGGTTCTTCTCGTTCAGATGGACCTGGTTTATGGGGAAAAATTCAATCTTGTAAATATCTCTCATAAATAATCCTCCTTAAATTTAAAATTAACTTTGCAAAGTTGAACTTCTTTAAATTGGAAGAAGCAACTTCTTAAGGACCAGAAACAAGGATATGGGAGGATTGTGATAAACGGATTAAGTTAATATTGATTAAATTGCTTGCTCTTTGCGATAATCGTGGACGTCTGGTTTCAGAAATGATGCTTTTGTTTTTCATGGTATGATCACCTCCAACTAATTTTGAGGTCATCAAACCATAAATTTATTGTCAAATCCGGGAAAAGCCGTTACATTTTTTTGTAATGAGTTTTCCGGTTTACTATTTCAAATTCTTCTATAGAAGCCAGAATGTCTTTACGAATTGTCGTACCACTTAATGCACCATCTTCGGAAAGATCCGTCATCCCCAGGGCTTCGAAGACATCCTTTGCAAATTGCACAAAAGTATTGCCAAACGTTTTCCTTCCGTCACCCCAGTCACCGCTTTTCGTCATAGTTTTGAGAACATGTTGTAGTGCTGACATTGTGCCTGGATTTTGATCAGGGCGCTTTGACCATTCAAAAAGAAATGCTAAACGGTCAATAATCACGCGACGTGTTTTTTGGAACAACCATTTATTTCGATCAAACAAAGTTCCATCTTTAAGCAGAAATTTAGTAGTTTCTGATATCATCTCGAGCCCAGACAAGGTTTGTAAGACCAACAAGTCACGTCGAGATCGTTTCGCACCATTTAAAATAACACGTTCCGCCAACCTCCGCTGAAATTCCTCCCACGCCCCAGGATCGTGAGTTATTGTCATGATCGCATCCAGAGCTTTATTAAAAGTATTATTTGCGGCCAAAAGTTTTCTTCTCTTTATTCTTTTAATATGTAATAAGGTTCTGCCATTTTCAGTTATTTTAATTTTTTCTCCGGGCAAGCAAAAGCCGCCGTGTTCCATATATTCTTGAAACCATCCCACAGTCTGACATGCCTCATGTGATATCATTTCACGCGAAGGTCCACTTTCTAAATATTTAAAAAAAACTTCTTCAACCTTAGCAACCAATTCTTTTTGCGTGTCGAGAAAAAAATTATCCATTTCCTTGGCCACGTCCTTTGCTTTCATGTTCAATCGCCGTCTCAGTTCTTCAGTAAACACCATTTGATAGCTCCTAATTAGAAAGTTTGGTCACATCTCAATAGAGATTCAATTATTACCCAATGGTGGCAAAAATACCCTCAAAAACGATAGACGTAAAATAAATATTTACATTATTTCCGTTGAATGCTTCCTAATTTTAACTTCGCTTATGATGGATCTACAAATTGAACA
>CAYYEV010000031.1:0-2866 GCA_964471065.1 uncultured Candidatus Saccharibacteria bacterium | reverse complement strand
TAGCCGCTACTTCACCAAGCTTGGGTCTCTTGCTCTTATCTCTATCCCCTGTCGCACCAAAAACTGAGATAATCTGCCCTGGGGTTATTTTTCTTAACTCTCTAAATAGAAGCTCAAACGAATCTGGGGTTACCGCATAATCGACAAAGATTTTTATTCCTTTTTTGTTTGGTATCTCGTCCATTCTTCCTTCAAGGCTTTTTACCGTCTGGATACCCTTCACTATCTTGGCTGGCTCTATTCCAAACACTTTGCCAACCGAATATGCTGCTAGCATATTATATATATTGAATTTTGCCCTCAAACTGGATTTAACCTGAATCTGCACCTTATTGTCTCGAATTTCGAACTCAGTTTTGTCACCAAAAATCATATTAGTAGCCCAGACTTCACCGTTTTCAAGGCCATAAGTAATTTTCTTATCCGCCTTAAATTTATAGAAATACTTCCATTCTTTATCGTCAGCGTTAACTATTATTGTCTTTGGAAAGCCTTTTTTCTTAGACTTAACCAATCCTTCAAACAATTTTCCCTTGGTGTTTCGATAGTTTTCCATCGTCTTGTGAAAATTAAGATGCTCTGGCGCTAGGTTTGTGTAAACAGCAACGTCAAAAGCTATTCCCCAAACTCTATGCCAAGCTATTCCCTCGCTTGCCACCTCAATAACAGCGTGAGTACAGCCAGCATCAAGCATGTCTCGAAGCATTTTTTGTAAGCGCCAGCGTCCAAGCGTGGTACGACTTGTTGTATTAAGCCTTCTTTTACCGGCTACCTCAAATGCTACAGAGGAAGTCATCCCGGTTTTGTAACCACCAGCCTTGAGAACTGAATTAATCAGCTCAACCGAGGTTGATTTGCCGTTTGTACCGGTAACGCCAATGACGATTAGCTTTCTGCCAGGAAAGCCATATTTTATGTTTCCGCTAATAGCCAAAAATAAATGATAGTAAGGCTGAAAAAATTTAAAAACCGGCTTTGGGATGATCTTTCGGCCAAGATTGAGAATTTTTTCTAACTTCATTTTATTTAAACCTCTTTCTAGCAATGTTTACGAGATAAAACATTCTATACCAAAAAGGTTTAAAAGTGAAGTCAAAAGCACCTAAAAACTGGACCGGTTCTCCACCGAAATTTTCCTTGAAACGAGTGATACCAGCCCAAGGATGATTTGCCTCGTCTTTTGGCGCTATTCCCCAGAAGTCGTAAACTTCACAGCCTCTCTGCTTAGCTTCCTTGATTGCTTCCCATTGGGCTAGGTTGTTGGGCATTAATTCTCTTGATTTATCGCTGGAAGCACCGTGAAGATAGATTGCTACCTTCCCAAAAAAGCTGACGATAAGGACAGCTAGAATTTCTTTTTTGTGTTCGGCCACAAACATCTTTATATTTTTCTTTTTGGCCAAAACGTCAAAAAGTTTTTGATAATGGTCGTAACCAAAAGGTGTGTACCCTCTCCCGGATAGTCCCAGAGACAGTCGATAAAAAGCTTTTAAATCATCGGTTTTTTGGCTCTGCCGAACGGAAACTTCCTTTCTTTCGGCCAGACGGATGTTGTATCTCCCCTTGGGCTTCATCTCGGCCAAAAGTGCTTCTTCCCCTTTTCTCAAATCCAAAAGAAGGGTATCCATCGGCGAATATTGGCGGCCCATCGGCGAATATTTATTGACTTTTTTGAAGCCAATCTTTTTTAGGGTATGGTTTGGGACGATAAATGGCTCAACCCGGATAAAGAGACAGTTCTCCTCACGAGCAATTTCCTTAACCCTACTCATAAAAACATGCCAACCGCGAACAGAGCATTTCGGTCCACGAGGCACGTATAAGTAACTTTTGTCTTTATACAGAGGAAGTTTGATCACCAAGGTTTTTCCTTCGTCGCAAGAAAGAAACCAAGTCTTATGGCCCAAGGCTTCCTGATATTTTGCCCAGTTTTCGCTTTGCAAAAGGTTATTTTCGGTTTTTGTATAGATGTCCAGCGTATTTTCCATAGACTTTTTAATTGTAGCATAACCTGTTAAAATGAACCCGTGAAAATTTTGGCTATAGAAACAAGTTGTGACGATACTTCGGTTGCTGTCATAGAAGACGGGAGCAAGGCTTTAAGTTCCATTGTTTCTTCACAGACAGAGCTACATACCAAGTTTGGCGGCGTTGTCCCGGAAGTAGCCGCCAGGGAACATGTCAAAAACATTATTCCCGTTTTGGAAGAAGCCCTGGATGAAGCTAAGACCAAGGTAACAGAAGTTGATGCTATCGCCGTAACCAAAGGACCGGGCCTTGTCGGCTCCCTTATCGTCGGTGTAAACACTGCCAGGACGCTGGCCTTACTGCATGAAAAACCTTTGATCTCAGTTCACCATACCGAAGGCCACATTTATGCCAACTGGCTAGCTGACAATCTAGATGAAGATCAAAATCCACCGGACTTTCCCCTCGTTTGCCTGACGGTTTCCGGCGGACATTCTAATTTAATTTATATGAGGTCAGATCTTGATTATGAAATCATCGGTCAGACTTATGATGATGCCGCCGGTGAAGCTTATGACAAAGTAGCCAAGATGCTTAATCTTGGCTACCCTGGTGGACCGGTAATTTCAAAGTACGCCGAGAGTGGGGATGAAAACAAATACAATTTTCCGCTTGTAGATCTGACTGCCAAACCAAAGAGAAACGAGGAAGGGTTTCTGGTTAAGCCGATAAAAAGTCTCGACTTTTCTTTCTCCGGGCTGAAGACTGCGGTTCTCAAAGTAGTTAAAGAAAGAAAGAAATTAACCGAAAAAGATAAGGCCGACATCTCGGCTTCCTTCCAGAAGACAGCCAATGCTATATTGACAAGAAATCTTTTGAGAGCCGCCGGCCGCTATCA
>CAYYEV010000030.1:0-3103 GCA_964471065.1 uncultured Candidatus Saccharibacteria bacterium | reverse complement strand
ATATTATAGCACCATATAGACAAAAAATCAAGTTAAAGATTAGTTTCGTCTATCGCTTGATTGACTAGTTTATCAGCCAATTTGTTCTTTTCTCTTCGGACATGGGAAAAGGAGACCGGTTTAAAAAAAGTAAGTTCTTTTACCTTCGAGTAAAGCTCTTTTAACACTTGGTCTTTAACCTTATACTCACCGTTTAACTGCTTCACCACCAGTTCGCTGTCCAGACGGCATTCTATCTTGTCAAATTCATAATTCTTTGCTAGCTCTAGGGCCCAGACAAGGGCTTTATATTCTGCAACATTGTTTGTCGCTTCGCCGATATATTTATGATAAGTGCTGATAACTTTTTCTTCTGAATCAGAAAAAACAACCCCGATGCCAGCTGGACCTGGATTGCCTCTTGCTCCTCCATCGGTGTTAACGATTATTTTCTTCAACTATATCCCTAGGCCAGGCCCGACCATAAGTAAGGCTAACATTACTATAAAGATTATGATTAATACTTTCTTTTTCATCACAGAATATTCCCCAAGGCTTAAATCTTATTTCTTGGCTTTGGTGTGATCTTTGTCGACCTTGCCGTCCAGCATATAGATAGTTCTCTTGCACATCTTGGCCACTTCCGGGTTATGGGTAACAATGATAAAGGTCTGACCTTTATCATTCAGCTTACGAATAAGGTCCATTACTTCTTTTGTCATTTTGGTATCCAACTCACCAGTGAGCTCATCTCCAAAGATAATTGCCGGTTCGTTGACAATCGAACGGGCAATGGCAACCCGCTGGCTTTGGCCACCGGACAGCTCATTTGGTGTATGGCTCAGTCTGTCACCTAGTCCGACTAAGCTAAGCGCTTCCGTCGCCATTTCCTTTCTCTTTGAGACGGATAAGCCGGCATACTTCAAGGGTAAGATAACGTTTTCCAGAGCGGTCAAAGTCGGAATCAGATTAAAAGATTGGAAGACAAAGCCAAGATCGTTTGAACGAATAGCCGGCAGTTTCTTTCCTTTGATTCCGGTTACGTTCACCCCTTCCAGATAAATTTGTCCGGCTGTTGGTGCGTCCAGAAGGCCAAGCATGTTTAGGAGGGTTGATTTGCCGGAACCCGATGGGCCGACAATTGCTACCAACTCCCCCTTTTTGATCTCCAGCGTAACATTGTCCAAAGCATGGACGACAGCCCCTCTGTCTTTGGGCCTTGGCTTTAGGGTTTTACCGGTAATTACTTGGTAGCTTTCTTCGTATTTTTCTTTTGAAAATAAATTTTGAGCTTTCTCAAGGACGGTTTCTATCTCTTTTTGGCATTTGGAATTGTCTTTTTCACATTCATTTTCATAGGTCTTATGAAGCTTTTGGATTGCCTTTTGGGCTTTAGAAGCATTTTTACGAGTACCGATAATATAGGTCTTGGAAATCTTGTTTAATTTAAGGATTGTCCCAGCCATTTTATTCCTCCCTCAGCGCCTTAACGATGTTGATCTTAACTGCATAATAAGCCGGATAGACACCAGCGACTACCCCAAGAATAACGGCAAAGCCAATAGCAAAAACCGATATCCTAGTAGTCAACAAGAAGATGGTATTGCCACTTGCTTCCATTGCCCCGTTCAGGGTAGCTACGGTCAAGGCACCAAGAGCCCAACCAACCGCCCCGCCAAAGAGCCCGATCAAGCCGGCTTCTGTCAAATATTCTGTCATGATGTTTCGTGTTTTAGCTCCGACTGCTTTTTTGATACCGATTTCTTTGGTTCTCTCGGCAATAGACATCGTCATCGTATTGATAATTGAGAGACCACCGACCAAAAGTGAAATAGCGGCGATACCAAAAAGAATCGCATTTAAAATTCCAGTAGCGCTGGCAATTTGATCTTCAAAAGCCTTTGGTCCTTCAGCTTTGATACCTTTAACTTCTGCATTAATCTTTTTAGCTAATTCATCTGGATCAACTCCGTCATCAACATAGACGGTAAAGTTGGAAACCATTACTTCAGGTTCGACTTGGGTCTTTATCACTTCCGGCAATGTTTCATGCAGGAGCTCTTGAGCATCCGGTAAGGTAGTAAAAACTTCATTGTCGGGCGCCGTCAGGGTCTTGGCCATAATTCCTTTGATTTCAAATTCTTTGTCACGCAAGGTAATCTTTTTGCCAACCTCAGCACCTAGCTTTTTGACCAAGTCTGAGCCAACCATAATCTTGCCATGGTCCGTCGGTTCTAGCCTTTCGCCTTTGGCTATTTCAATTTTAAAAGTTTCATAAGGACGCCCTTTGTCGTCACTGCCGATAATCATCGCCGGGACGCCAAAGCTGACTGAATCCAGTTCTTCATTCATTAGAACAAAGGCATCGGACTGAACGACTTTGACGCCATCAACTTTTTCGATTTCCTTTGCCTTGTCAATCGAAAGTGGCGAAGCCATAATTATGCCTCCAGACGCTTCGCTGACAACTATTTTGTCTTTGTAATAATCCGTCCCGCCTTTGACCAAAAGATTTATCTTTTCAGCCATTGAACCCATAACGGTAAAGGCAAAAATACCGATAGCAATACCAGAAATTGTCAAAATTGTCCTAGTCTTGCGGCGAAACATATTCTTTATTATTTCCAACATATTTTCCCTTTTCTTTTATTTGGACTTTCGCTGCGCCCAAAATATTATAAGCTAAATCCAACTAAAAAGAAAACACCCTTTTTAAGGGTGTTTTCTTATGGAGTCTCTACTGTCTTTCTTTTGGTCTAGAAACATTGACGACAATATTGCGTCCACCTACCTCTTTGCCGTTCATGCCGTCGATTGCCTTTTTTGCGTCTTCTTCTGACTCAAAGGTGACAAAACCAAAGCCTTTTGAACGTCCAGAGAATTTGTCAGTAATAACCTTCGCTTCGGTGATAGTACCGAATTCAGCGAATGTTTGCTCCAAAGAAGCATCATCCATACTGTAAGAAAGATTACCGACGTAGAGTTTGTTCTTCTCTTCCACTCTCGTCCTTCGTCCCTATAAGGGACCCTTACTTAATAAAACCCAACTAGTATTCTCGCTTTTGAGTACTTAAGTTGTCAGCTTAATTATATCTTTTTTTGCTTAAATGTCAATGATATTCTT
>CAYYEV010000029.1:1267-3159 GCA_964471065.1 uncultured Candidatus Saccharibacteria bacterium | reverse complement strand
TTTTAATTTTCATAGCTTGATTATAGGTTTTTGTATTTTTAGTTGCAATAAAAACCGCCCCATAATAAGGCGGTTTGTTTTGTCTAGCCTAAGTTAACCTTGAGTTTCTTGATCTTGCTGTTTGTGGCTTTGGGGATACGGATGGTCAAGATGCCATTCTTGAAATCGGCCTTTGCTTCGTCGGGGATGACCTTGGTCGGCAGGTTCACAGTTCTGGAAAAAGTCCCCCAATAGCACTCTTGTAAATGGTAAGAATTTTTCTCAACTTCCTTTTCTTCTTTTCTTTCGCCTTTGACCATAACCATCTCATCGGTCAAAGTGATATCCAAATGGTCAGGGTCAATGCCGGCGACCGGAGCTTTGACAACGACATCTTTGGCTGTCTCATAAACATCAACGGCCAGCTCCCCTTCGACGGCCGAGATGGCTTCATCGGTAAAAGTATCCATCCAGTTGTCGCCAAGAGCGTTGTCTTCCAAAAAGAAGCTTTCTTCCGTAACGGGAAGTGAGCTTTTGTCGTTGTTTTTTGCCATCATAACAATATCCCTCCGAGTTAGATCAAATTCTTATATCAATTGTATACCGATGTTTATTGTTTTTTCAAGTGAAAAATGTTAACTTCTTTTTTAAGATGAATCCTTTTGCTAAAGCAAAAAATATTATTCTTGATGCGGTTTTTCCCCATCAGTGTGTCTGCGGGAAATGGGATAAACTGGTTTGTGATAACTGCTTTGAGTCTATCCCAAAAAACAAAACTCAGCTTTGTCCGATTTGCAAGAAGCTATCAGAAAACGGCCAGATTTGTTCGTCCTGCCGACACAAAGGCTTTCTGACAGGAGTAATGATCTTTGGTGACCATGAAGGAGTTTTGAAAAGCCTAATCTGGCGTTACAAATATAACTTGGTTAAAGACCTCTCTTTTCCTTTGTCGGAGTTGCTTGCAGACAGGTTTGGAGGCTTTATTCAAAAGAAAAAATTCATTATCACTTATGTTCCGATGAGCAGGCAAAGACACAACTGGCGTGGCTTCAATCAAAGTGAACTTCTGGCCGAAAAAACGTCAAAAGAGCTAAATGTAGAAATGGAAAATTATTTATTCAGGATTGGCAAGCACAAATCTCAAGTCGGACTGAGGCGAAAAGAAAGAATCAAAAACCTGGAAGGAAAATTTGTTATAAATAGCAAGGCGCCAAAAGTATCGGGCAAGAGAATCTTAATCGTTGATGATGTCTACACGACGGGAACAACCCTGGAAGAATGCGCTAAAGTTTTGAGGAAAAACGGCGCCAGAGAAGTCTGGGGATTAGTTCTTTCAAGGGACTAGAGAAATAATTAAAAATCACTCTTTAATTGACCTTAAAACTTCACTCAAGGTGGTAATGCCTTGAAGAGCTTTCAGGATGCCGTCTTGTTCCATCGTCACCATACCGGAATTTATAGCGGCAGCCTGGACATCGTAAATAGATGCGTTTGTGTTGACCAATTTTTGGACTTCACTTTCCATTGTTAGAAGTTCGAAGATACCGATTCGGCCGACGAAGCCCAGATGATTGCATTTTTCACAACCGACACCTTGATAAAACTTGTACGGCGCTTGGGGTTGAACCCTCTCCGGCATAGAGGAAATAATTTTTTCCAGTTCTTTTTGTTCATATTGGTTAGGAGTGTATTCTTCCTTGCAGCCTTGGCAGATTACTCTGACCAAACGTTGAGCGACAATCAGATTAGTCGAAGCGGTTACCATTGTCGGATCGCCAATCATATCAGATAACCTGATGATTGCCGTTACCGCATCGTTAGCGTGCAAGGTAGAAATCAAAAGATGACCGGTCAGAGCCGCTTGCAAAGCTGTCCCGGCGGTACTGTTGTCTCGGATTTCACCAAGCATGATA
>CAYYEV010000029.1:0-1211 GCA_964471065.1 uncultured Candidatus Saccharibacteria bacterium | reverse complement strand
GCCTTCGTTGATTTGAGATTGAGTTGTACCGGGCATTTCATATTCAATTGGGTCTTCTAGGGTAATAATTTTTGTTTCTTCATTGTTCAACTCGTTCAAAATTGCATAGATGGTGGAGGTCTTGCCTGCTCCGGTTGGCCCAACGACCAAAATCATGCCGTGAGGCCTGAGTAAAGCATTTTTGAGAGTCGGCTCGTCATAATCAGAAAAACCAAGCTCTTCGATTTTCAAAAGATTGGCCTGAACGTTGAAGAGACGGAGAACGATATCTTCTCCATGCATGCTGGGCATCGTTTCGATACGAACGCCGACATTTTTGTCCTTGAGCTTTATCGAAAAACGTCCGTTTTGCGGATAAGTCGCATTTAATTTTAAATTCGAATGAAGCTCCACTTGAGATAAAACATAGTTATAACGTTCCTTGGTGATGGTCGCCACTTCGTGAAGAGAGCCATCTAGGCGGAAGCGGATTCGGGCATCATTATCATGTGGTTCGATGTGGATGTCACTGGCTTTGACGCCAAAACCAGCGGTCAAAATAATTTTTAAAAGTTCTTGGATTTGGGCCGTTTGTAGTTGGCTGTTTAGCTCTTCGAAAGAAACAGTCGCTTTGACTTCAGAAAGGTCAATATGCTCGTCTTCTATCGTAAAAGGTTCCATCTTGTTGAGACCGTTGTATCTTGGTAGCCAATCCAGATAAGAAGGCTCAGAGATCAAAACAAATTTAACTTCTTTGATTTTGTAGTCGTTTTTGAGGCCCTCAACCAGTGAGGTAATATCTTTTTCCGAGTCGACAAGACCAAGATAAAGTTCATGAGCCTGGCTTTTTAGAGGAATGGCCTTAAACTGAATTACCTCGTCTTTGGAAAGATAAGCTAGAACTTCATTTGGAATGTGGGTTTTTCTCAGGTCAGAATAGCCATAACCAAGATGGCCGGCTTTTGCCCGGACTTCTTCTTCCTGGCCGTTGCGATATAAGTCTTTGGCGACATCACTTAATCCTGCTTGGTCGCTCATAACCCTCCTTGATGTCTAAATTTTAGCAAGAATTAGATGAATTAGCTATTTTGGCGCTGACATGTATCAGGTCTCAAACGGGGTTTGAGCCACGGTACATGGCGGAGGCGAGAGGATTCGTCCCGCATGCGCAGGACGCCCTGAGAATTTAGGGCGAACCTATGGCGGAGAGGGTGGGATTCGAACCCACGGTA
>CAYYEV010000028.1:2937-3421 GCA_964471065.1 uncultured Candidatus Saccharibacteria bacterium | reverse complement strand
AAGCTGGCTATGCTAGCTTCTTTGCCATTAGCGCTTACACTAAAGCTCAATGGACAGCCATCCAAGCAGAGGAGCTCAAGCCGACTTATCTTGGCGAAAACGCCAACTATACTTTTGCTTATTCTCCAGCCCAAGCAGCCCCTACGGATTTGACAGCTAGATTTAGTGACATTAAATCAATTCCGCCACATTTAAAGCACTGTAAGGAGAAAATGAGCAAAGATATTGTTTGGTTCAAAGATGTTGGCAAAGATGACGGTGCCCTAGTTGGTGGAAAGGGAGCCAATCTTGGTGAATTAACCCAAGCCGGTTTACCTGTGCCGCCAGGGTTTATTATTACTAGTGAAGCTTACTTCGCTCATATCAAAGAAACCGGTCTTGAACAAAAAATTAGTTCAGTTTTGGAGGATTTCGACAAAGAAGACTCCAAAGATTTACAAAAAAGAGCTAAAGAGGTTCAAAAACTGATCGTTGCGACCGAGCT
>CAYYEV010000028.1:0-2927 GCA_964471065.1 uncultured Candidatus Saccharibacteria bacterium | reverse complement strand
ATGAAATTATTGATGCCTATATGAAGTTGGGTGTCGAGAGTAAGACTCATCTAGAGGAGCTTTATGTTGCTGTCCGCTCTAGCGCGACAGCTGAAGATCTGGCCGGAGCTTCATTTGCCGGTCAGCAAGCGACTTACCTTAACGTTATCGGCAAAGAGGGGCTTCTGAAGGCGGTTAAAGATTGTTGGGCCTCACTTTTTGAAGCGAGAGCGATTTATTATCGGGCCGAACAAGGGTTTGGCCAGCTCGATGTTGGGATAGCGGTACCGGTTCAAAAAATGGTTAATTCCGATACCGCCGGAGTAATGTTTACGATTGATCCATCGAACAATGACCTGGATCACATCTCAATTGAAGCGGCTTATGGTCTAGGCGAAGTTGTCGTTCTCGGCGCGGTCACACCCGACCGCTACCTAGTGGACAAAAAGACGTTTGAGGTTTCGACTAAAGAAATCTTCAAACAGACTTGGAAGCTGACTCGAGAATCCGGCTCTAGTGGTACTGGCGATCTTTCTGATCTTAAAAAATCCGGAACAGAGGTGCCAAAAGAGCTACAAGAAAAACAAAAGATAGCTGACGAACAAATCAAGAAATTGGCTGAGCTTGCTCTAAAAATCGAAAAACATTACGGTAAACCACAGGATACAGAATGGGCGATAGAAGGCGATCAAGTTTTTATGGTTCAAAGTAGACCGGTGACTACTTTGGATAATTCAGAAGAAGAAAAAGCAACTAGCGACGAAAGACCAATGGCGGATGACAAAAATCACGGAGTGATTCTTAAAGGTCAGGCGGCTAGCGTCGGTATTGCTTCCGGTCCGGTCAAAATTATCCATAGTGCTGATGAAATTGATCAGATTTTAGAAGGTGATGTCCTGGTGACGGAGATGACGACGCCGGATTTTGTCCCGGCAATGAAAAGAGCGGTCGCTATCGTCACTGACGAAGGCGGCCGAACCTGTCATGCAGCAATCGTTTCCAGAGAACTGGGCATTCCTTGTGTCGTTGGGACCGAAAAAGCGACAACTACCCTAAAGCAGAGCCAAATAATTTCTGTCGATGGCAAAAACGGTCTTGTCTATGAAGGCAAGATAGATCTGCCGGAAAAGCAAGAAGAATCAGAAACAATCCAGATCAACGAATCAGCTCCGATCACAGCTACCAAAATTTATGTAAATTTAGGCGAGCCGGAACTAGCCGAAAAAGTAGCGGCTCAAAATGTAGACGGAGTTGGACTTCTTCGAGCCGAATTTATCATCATGGAAACCATTGGTGAACATCCGAAAAAAATGATTAAAGAAAAACGCCAAGAAGAGTATATTGCCAAGCTGGCGGAAGGCCTGGAGACTTTTGCCCGGGCTTTTCATCCGCGACCGGTTGTCTATAGAGCAACCGACTTTAAGACGAACGAATACCGAGGCCTTAAGGGCGGAGAAGAATTTGAGCCCGAAGAAGGTAACCCGATGATTGGTTATCGAGGTTGCTTTAGGTATATCAAGGATCCGGAAGAATTTAGCCTAGAGCTAGAGGCGATAAAGAGAGTTCGAAAAAATTATAATAATCTTCATCTAATGATCCCTTTTGTTAGAAGAACTGATGAATTTGCCAAAGTGAAAAAAATCGTTGAAGATGTCGGCCTGAGCAAAGAAGATAATCCTGATTTCAAGCTTTGGATTATGGTTGAGGTACCTTCGGCGGTGATTGAGATAGAGAAGTTCTGTCAGCTTGGGATAGACGGTGTCTCTATCGGTTCGAATGACTTGACTCAACTAACGCTAGGTCTGGATAGAGATTCGAATACGGTTGCCGAGCTTTTTGACGAAAGGTACGAAGCGGTTCAGGCAATGATTAAAAGGACTTGTGAAATCTGTGCCAAATATGGAGTGACCTGTTCTATTTGTGGGCAAGCCCCGAGCGTTTATCCGGAAGTGGCCCAAAAGATGGTTGAGTATGGAGCAACCTCTATCTCGGTCAACCCTGATGTCATCGATTCTATTCGAAAATTGGTAGCTGCCGCAGAAGAACGAATTGTTCTCTCAGAATTAGGTAAAATGAAAGATGAGATTGAAGAATTAGAGCGAAGACTGGAGGATAAATGAAGGCGGAAAACAAAAAGTTAGTCATTGGCGTTTTAGCTGCCGCAGCCGTTCTTTTTGTTGGTTTTGTTTCTTATAATTTTTACCAATCTTTGAAAAATGGCCTGGTAGCCGGTTACGTTAGTCAAACGACGGCAGTAGTCTCAGGTAAAGACATTCTCTTAGTTGAGGACAAAGAAAACTCTAGCCCAAAGGCAATTTTTGACGGCTATAGGGCGACAAAGTACAAGAAAAACGGTCAAGTAGAAACCGGCACGTTTTACTTTAACGGCAATTATAATCCCGACGAAAAAACTGAAAAAGTAACACTTTGGCGGATATTATTTGTTAACCACTAAAATATGACAAATAATCTTTTTTTTGGCATAATAGAAAAAAGCAGAAAAAAGTCCTTCGATTTCACTCAGGACACTCGACTCACGAATTTAAAAAAAGGTCGAAGACCATGAGCGAACGAAGTGAGTCGAATGGAGGGAACATGAATTGTCCAAAATGTGGTAAAGAACTAATAAATGTAAATGGTAAATATGTTTGTGCTGATTGTGGTATCGAGGTTCCTGAGAACGAAGCGGTGTCACAGGCAAATCAGGCCGCTCCTGCTCCGATCACCGATCCACCGTTACCTCAAGATATATCAGTCGATGCAACTGTGGCTTCATCGTCAGCGCCCGATGAACCGGTCGCGTCTGAGCCCCCAAAGCCTGAAGATAGTATTCCTCCTATTCCGGAGCCAACCGTTTCAACATTTGATAGCTCTGTCCCGATTTCAGAAATGCAATCAAGTCCAAAAGGCAGCCCTGAAGGTGCCACTAGCGAAATAACTGAGAACAG
>CAYYEV010000027.1:1412-3450 GCA_964471065.1 uncultured Candidatus Saccharibacteria bacterium | reverse complement strand
CCAAAAGCGTTTTTGTAGACGCCACCTTCATAGCCGCCGTCACCTTGGTTACCAAAACCGCGGATGACGTAGCCCAAGGGTTTACATCTGGCTCCAAGCATTGTCTTGCCGCTGTGGTTTTCAAAACCGACAAGAGTGGTATGGGTTGACTCAAAAGTCGGAAAGTTCAATTCATTTTGCCACTCGGTCGAAGTATGAGCAATGTCAACGACGACATTACCGATGAGTCGCTTCGGCCCGGCAACGGTATAGGCATCAAAGACTTCAATCCCCGGCAATTTTTCTCCCTCGGCAGTTTGAAAATATTTGCCAAAGAGCTGAAAACCACCGCAGATAGTCAAGGCGACCATCCCTTTATCGATTTCTTTTTTGATTTCATCTTTTCTTGCCAGTAAATCTTGAGCGATTATCTTTTGACCCCGGTCTTGGCCTCCACCAAGGAAGATGAGGTCGGCATTAGAAAAGTCAACCTTGTCACCGAGGTGAACATTGGTTACTTCTACGACGATATCCCGCCACTCGGTTCGTTTGACCAGAGTGACAATATTGCCCAAGTCGCCATAAAGATTCATGGCGTCAGGATATAAATGATAAATGGATATTTTCTGTTTCATAAGCTCATCAGCTCCTGGATCAGGCCACGTTCTTTTAATATTTTTCTTATCTCCAGCATCGCCGTATAAGTTGGCAAGACATAAAGAGTTTCGCCATTAGCTAAGTTGTTTAGACCGGCTTCCAAAGCCAGGTTGAGATCTTTTTCCATTGTTACTTTCTCGGGCTTAAAATCAGCATACTTCAATCTTAAGAGCAAATCTTCTGCCCGGATACCGGAAACAACGGCCGAGTTTGCAACGTCTTTGATTATCTCCACTTCTGCATCCCAAATCCAGGAGATATCGGTGCCGTCGGCGAAGTTATCGTTTAGGGCCAGGAGGAGGCTTTTCGGTTTGTTATCATAAGTCAAAGTTTCTATCGCTTGGGTAAAGCCGGTCGGATTTTTGACCAGTAAAATGAAAATGTTTTTATTGCCGACCTGCAGTTTTTCCATTCGGCCAAAGGCGGCCGTGACACTTGATAGGGCATAAGAAATGTGGGCTTTACCGACACCAAGTTCTAGGGCAACTGCTCCGGCAGTCAGGGCGTTATAAAGGTTGTAAAGACCGGGAATTTGGATAACTAGTTGCTCTTTGTTCTTGCCGTTTGAAAGCATTGCTTTTGATGATTCGACACTTAGGCTTAAATCAGAGAGGCGATATTGAACTTGTGGTCGAGCCAGACCGCATTTCGGACATTTATAAATCCCCAGGTGTCCGAAATACCTGGGATTGTATTCAAGCTCATGACCGCAACTGAGGCAATCTTTGGAGTCAATCGCGCCTTTGGATTTGGTCGTAACCTTATCCTCGATACCAAAATACCTAACGTTCTTGTTGTAGTTTATGAGACTTGCAACCAGGGGATCGTCAGCATTTAAAAGAATCGTTGCCGAAGAAGCGGCCTGAAGGGCTGAACCGATAATAGCGGCAGTTTTGTCTAGTTCTCCATAGCGGTCCAGCTGATCTCGGAAAAGATTTGTTACCACGATAAGTTTAGGCGTGATTTTATTTACCATTTCGGGTAAGGTCGCTTCGTCAACTTCAAAGATACCGGCTTGGCCCCTGATCTTCGTCCCCCAAAAGTTGTATGTTCCACTAGCAGAGAAGCAATGCCGCGTGACAAGTTACTCCCGGCAAAATTATAAATAACTTCTTGGCCGGCGGCATTCATGATAGCAGCTAGCATTTTGGCTGTTGTCGTCTTTCCATTTGTACCGGTGATAAAGATAACCCCTTGAGGTAGCTTGCCGGCAAGCTTGGGAATGATATTTGGATCAACTTTCTCGGCGATGAGGCCGGGCAGGGTGGTGCCTCCGCCACGTTTGGTTGTTCGGCTCAAAAACCGGGCTATCCTGGCACAGAGCAAGGCAAAAAATGTTCGCATATTGTTAGTATAACAAAATTTAAGCTTAAATTCAGATTATTTTACAAAGCCTGAGATA
>CAYYEV010000027.1:0-1402 GCA_964471065.1 uncultured Candidatus Saccharibacteria bacterium | reverse complement strand
GTTTTTCTTTAGCCAAGTTAACTGTTTTTTGGCTAGGTTTCTGTCGCCTTGCTTGAACTTATTAATCGCTTCTTCCCTGGCAATTTGGCCGGTCAGATATAGACCGAATTGTTTGTAGCCGGTACCGGTCATCGCCGGTAGATTGAGAGAATATTTCTCTAGCAAGCCATTTACTTCCTTTTCGAAACCTTGTTCGATCCAGGTATCAACGCGCTGGTTTATCTTTTCATATAGATCCTGACGAGGTAGATCTAAGGCTAGATAGAGAACATTTTTTGGCAGAGGTTTTTTCTTTTGTTGGCTGTAAAAGCCTTTTTCTGTCAGAGTTATCACTTCCAGAGCCCGGACCAACCGCCGCCGATTGTTTTTATCAATATTGTCGAAAGTTTCTCTATCAAGGTTTTTGATTTTTTCCAATATTTCTTCATTCGAAAGCTTTTCGATTGTCTCTCTCGTCGCTTTGTCTTTACCGGTTTCCGTCAAATTGTAGTCATAAACAAGAGCATCAATGTAAAGACCGCTACCACCAACGACAAAAGGAATTTTGCCTTTCTCGTGAATTTCATTAATTTTTTCTTTTGCCAGCCTTTGGAAATCTGACAAAGAAAACTCTTCATCAGGATAAACAAGGTCAAAAAGGTGATGAGGGATGCCAGCCATTTCTTTTTTGGTTGGCTTACCAGTGCCCAAATCCATGCCGACATAGATGCTTCTAGAGTCGGCATTGATAACCTCGCCATGATATTTTTTGGCTAGCTTGACGGCCAGAGCGGTTTTGCCGCTAGCCGTTGGTCCAGCGATAACGATAATTGGGTTTTTCATAAGCTTTTTGATTATAGCAAAGTTTGAGCTATAATGTGGGTAACTAAATTAAGGTCATTAGTCATTAGCTATTCGCTGTTAGCAAAAGACAAATTGACGGAAGGAGAAAAATGCCAGAAAGAGTCGGACCAGAGGGACCAGAGGTACCGGAAGTACCACGGTCTGTAACAGACGGGACACTAGAAAGACAACAAGCCGCTGGCGGGGATAAACTTAAAGAGGCGGCGATTAAGAGGAAGGATGACATAAAAGATTCTTTCCCAGAAGCACCCGATTTCCTTGTTGGTGGTCCAGAAAGAAAAAAGGAAGAACAAAGGACAGAAGGAACTTATGACGAGACTTTGGACGACGGGATGGATGCTGCTATTGATAGAGATGAGCAAAACAGATGGAATCGTTTTGCCGATGCCCCCGAAATTCCAGAACCACCACGAAAAGGTCCTGAGCAACCGGAAAGTTAGGCCAGTTCTCCAGATAACTTCCAAGCAGTTACATCGATAATTTTAACTTTTACAAAGTCACCAATTTTTACGACTGGTGACTTTTTTATTTCTACCACTTTGTAGTTAGCAGTTCGACC
>CAYYEV010000026.1:0-3555 GCA_964471065.1 uncultured Candidatus Saccharibacteria bacterium | reverse complement strand
ACCAAAACTGTTGCTACAGGACCTTTGCCGCTATCCATATGAGATTCTATAACCACTCCCGAAGCTGGTATCTCATAATCCGCTTTTAGATTTTTTAGCTCAGCCAAAAGCAAGATCATATCCAAAAGAGCATCAATGCCCTCACCGGTTTTGGCAGAAACAGCAACACAGAGTGTATGCCCACCCCATTCTTCCGGCACTAAATTTATTTCTGCTAATTGTTGCATTACTCTTTGGACGTCTGCTTCCGGTTTGTCTATCTTGTTGATGGCAATAATGAGCGAGGTGTGAGCTCGTTTGACATGGTTGATTGCTTCGATAGTCTGGGTCTTAAGCCCGTCATCGGCTGCCACGACAATAATGGCAATATCAGTAATCTGAGCGCCGTGAGCCCTCATTTCTTCAAACGCAGAGTGGCCGGGCGTATCAACAAAGGATATTTTCTTTTCTTTTCTTTCAACTTGATATGAGCCTATATGCTGAGTGATACCGCCAGCCTCGCCGGCAACAACGTTGGAACTTCTAATATTATCAAGGAGAGCAGTTTTCCCATGATCGACATGGCCAAGAATGGAAACTACCGGCGGTCTAGCTTTCAGGTTGGCTGATTGTTTTAGCTCAACTTTTTTATCATCGTCCTTTTTAGTTTTAGCCTCTGCTTCTGACTCAACTTCTATCCCCAAATATTCAGCAATAATGGCAGCCGTTTCAAAATCAATATTTTCATTTATTGTTGCCATGACACCGTTTTTCATAAGTTCCGAGATAACAGAAGCAGTAGAGACCCCTAACTTCTTTGAGAGCTCTCCCACTGTGATGATTTTTGGAATTTTAACTTTTTCTTGATTCATCTTTTCTCTAATACAAAACCCCAGTAATTGACAAGCAAGTGGGGTTTTGAATGAATATTATACTCCTAAAACAGATTTTATACTTCCACTTTCGTTGCCTTTTTGGTTGTCTTCCCAACCTTCGGTTGGTCAACCATAGGTTGATTTTTGCTCTTTTTTGTCTCACTCTTAGCATCTTCAACGTCTTTTGTCTTTCCAGCCTTCGGCTGGTTAGCCGCAGGCTGATTCTCGTCAGTCTTCGCTTTTTCAGCTTTTTCTGCTTTTTCCTTCTTGACTGCTTTCAAGGAAAGAGCAATCTTATGATTCTCTTCGTCAATATTTAGGATCATAAATTGATATTTCTTGGCTACCTCGACAACTTCGCTTGGATCTTTGATGTGGCTTTCTGACAACTCGGAAATGTGAACCAAAGCCTCAATATTGTCATGGATTCTAGCGAAGGCGCCAAACGGAGTGATTCTGGTTATTTCGCCTTCAACCACCTCTCCGATCTTGAATTGTTTGGCCGTCTTGGCCCAGGGGTCCTCTGTCAACCTCTTGAGTGACAGAGAAAATCTATCGTTATCAATTCCGATTATCAACGCTTCTACCTTGTCGCCAATTTTAACGATTTTCGAAGGATCATCCACTCTATCCCAAGCTATTTCTGAGATATGGACCAAACCTTCGACACCATTAACATTGATAAAAATACCAAAGTCGACAATACCGGTAACCGTTCCCTTTATCTTGTCACCAATGGCATATTTGTTAATAACTTCAGACATTTCGCCTTTTTTTGCTTCTTTTTCCGAGAAGATAAGCTTATTCTCCTTCTCGTTGGCGTCGAGAACGATCACCTCCATTGGCTTGCCAATCAAAGCAGAAAGGCGAATCTGAATTTCATCCTTATCACTGACTCTAGGATAATTTTCGGTCGAAAGCTGAGAAACGGGCAAAAATCCTCTAATCCCATCAATTTCCATAAGTAGGCCGCCTTTGTTGGCGTCCAAGGGTTTCAAAGAAACCAATTCTTTGGTATCTGCCATTTTAACAAGCTTTGTCCAAGCTTTTTCTTTGGACGCTTTTTTCAAACTAAGGAGGGTATTGCCGCCGTCATATTCCAGTTCCAAAACACTTGCTGTAAGCTGATCGCCAACCTTTAGGTCAGAGACAATATTTTTGTCTCGAATCTCCGGCCCGACGACCAAGCCGCCGCCATATCTCCCAAGATCAAGCCAAATACCGTTTTTGGTAACTTGAACAACCCGACCTTCTACCGTGTCGCCAACCGACAAGGTTTTGAATGATTCTTCTTCCTGAGCCAAAAGCTCTTCCATCGTGATTACTCGTTTTGACATCAAAAAAACTCCAGTGTGTATAAATTTGTTTATTTGCCTAAAAGGTAAATAAACAGACACTATAGGATGACAAAGACTATATAAGTCTACAAAGATAAATTATACGCTAAATTGTCTTCTCTGTAAAGATTTTAGAGCTACTGACAGAGGATAAGCTCTTGCTGCGGCTCTTATGATAAAGATAACCGCTAAAGATAATCCCAACTAAGCCTAAAAGAGCAATATTTTCTGCCGGTCCAGAAGAGGCCAATGTTCCGTCTGCCCCAGCAACTGGACTTACCGGCTGAGCTTCTGGCTGAGCGGCGACAGAAGCCGGTGTGTAATTGACAATTTTTTCCACAGTGGCTGATTCACTACCTTTAGTTACCTTGAAAGTAAGTTTGTTTTCTCCGCTACTTAGGGTGTAAAGATAGGTAAAATTACCTTCATCATCGACTGGGATGGTTTTGTCATTCACAGTCAACTTGGAACCAGGAGCGACTTTGCCTCCAAGATTAACGTTTCCTTCTGTGCTTGTGGAAATATCCGGAAGAGAGACATCAAGTTTTGGTTTTGTTTTCATCGAGTTTTGGAGATTTATAATTCCCCAAATGGCAAAAACGAAAATTATAAGCAAAATAACAGGGATTATAAGTTGTCTCCAGACTGGGGTTGGCGCTTGCTCATTCATAGTTTCTCCTTCTTAGGCTTTTATTCTAGCACCGTTTTTTTATTATGCAAGCTCTTTTGGACTAAAAAAGACGCGGTCCATACTATGGGTACGAATCCCATAACACAGATTGACGCGTCCTTTTTTCAATCGTCAAAACCCTTAGAACGAAAAGAGGGCTAACCAGTCTTAGCTCATGTACCCGAGAAGAAGCAATGGGATCAAAGTTAATTTGATATATCCCGCTTTTTTTGACGCGGTACGCGTCCTTCCTGTGGCCTTATGGCTGAAGCTCAGTCAAACCCTCCGGTAAAATTCTATAAAGTTTTCAAGGTAATCTTAACGATTACATATATATACTATCATATAGATTTATTTTTGTCAAGTATTTTATAGAAAACCTGTGGATAACATATTAATTTAGCTTACAATCTGCTATACTTTATAGCTATGAACAAGGCAGAATTAATCTTGCCAGGCGGAGATCTGGAGCGGACTAAAATTGCTTTTCTTTACGGTGCTGATGCTGTTTACGTTGGGCTAAATAAATATTCTCTGCGCAAAACCGAGGTTCGCTTTGATATCAAAGAAATTGGTGAAGCAATTGACTTTGCTCATACCTTTGGTAAGCGTCTTTTCGTTACTTTCAATATTTTTGCTCACAATGAAATTCTAAAAGAACTCGAAAATGATATGAAAAAAATTACCAAGTTTG
>CAYYEV010000025.1:2204-3614 GCA_964471065.1 uncultured Candidatus Saccharibacteria bacterium | reverse complement strand
CACTAGACCAACTATGCGACCCCACCGCGTTTTATTGTCCACTCGACCGAAAGCCCGCTCTTGCACCTCTCCGAAATGCACTTTTATCCGCCTTCCTGACTACCTTTCGTAGTTGGCAGAAGACCAACCCCGCCAGAGGCGGGCAGGTATGCGACCCCACCACATATAAATCATGCGTAATCATAGCCTAAATTAAGTACAAATTAAAGTTTTTCAACCAAACAAAAAGGACCTTTTACCAAAAGGAACGCCCAAGTGATTTGACCAAGGATCTACATTAATCCACCTATCATCAATCCTAACCTTTAGGTACTGATGAATTATTAGATTAAAAGGCACAATTACTAGTTTTATATTATCATCACTAAAACGACCGCTTTTTATAAGTATAGTTCTCAATAAATGATTTTGTAATGTGCAGGGCATGAATCTGGATTTAAATTCAAAAGGATTTTTAAATATGTACTTAAATTTGATAATAGTTTCAAGTCGCTGGCCGCTGTACTTTGAGACTACAAAATCATATGAGTTTTTCAAAAAATCATAATCAGTTTTTGACTTCTTGTTGATTTTATTGATGACTTCTTCAAATTCTGAAGAAATTTCCAAAGGTATTTTTGTTTTTTTAAAGCCAAGAAATGGGATAACTAGCCTTGAAAATAGGTAAATAAAAACAATATAGATAGCTAGTAATATTAAAAAAAGTTTCATACTTAAAGTTTTATATCTTCAAAGAGGTCCGAAAAGTCATACTTCTGCGGGTGTAGTAAAAAATCAAATTTATTTGGATCTTCAAGGAAGCTAGTATATAGAGGCTTGTCTTTGACTAAGCCAAACTCCGCTTTCTCAAGCGGCTTGACGATACGCAACTTGCCCATCTTGTAGTTTTTATTTGGCTCTAGACCTTTTTCTGTCCGGTAGAAGGCTCCACCTTCTTTCTCTGCATAAAAGTTATAATCTGCACCGGCCGGCAAGTCTTTTTTCTGAAGATTAGAAGAAACAGCGACATCTTCGCCGACATTGATACTGATATGACCGAAGTTTGGCGGGACAACTACTTTATCGCCCTTTTCTGCCTGGACCAAGATGACGTCAAATTTACCGTTTTTATCCGGCTTTGACTGGAGCAACTCTATCTTGCCCTCTATCACCTCATAGACTTCAGGATAAGTTACTTCTTGACCGGAAACACCAGAATGATAGTGACCAACCGTCTTGACATACTCCGTTCCGACAAAGCCATTTTTGATAACGGTAATGTCATATTCAAGCTTGGCCTTATCAAAGGCCGGTTTGTCTTTCTCCGCCTCGAAGTAACGATACATCCAGTAGAGCATCTGCTTGTGATCGTCTTTTTTGATATAGACAGGAATGGCCTCAGTGTATTCACGAGGCTTTGGTTCTGATGCA
>CAYYEV010000025.1:259-2194 GCA_964471065.1 uncultured Candidatus Saccharibacteria bacterium | reverse complement strand
TTATCGTATATAAGCTTAAACTGGTTCAGCTGGATATTTAGTCCACTAGTGGCCTGTAAGTCCTTCATATTTGAATTTTAGCACAATCTAAGCAAAATTACCAGTGGAAATGGCGAAGGCCGCCTCCCGCGTCTGTGCGCGAGTGGCGGCCTCATACCGTACCTCTCTTCTATCCCTGGCCTTTTGGCCAAGGTCCCACTGGGATGACCAGTGTTTCCCCGGCCTGGAGCCCTCCGCTTGGCCGTTCAGGGTTGAGCTCCTGGACAGCCTCTTCGTACTCGTCCAGGTTAAAGCCCCTTTCGAGGGCTCCACTCTTCTCCCAGTACTGGGAGATGGTCTCTTTCGGTTCAACCGTGATCTTGACAGTCGAGCCGTTAACGAGCATCTTGACGTTCTCCTCGTTGATGACAATTTGCCCTGGATCCGGGGCAGCCACTGCCTCTGCCGACTCCGTTGCCGGAATCGCCCGGTCAGCTGGTAGCCACTTGGCGCCAGCGACGACGAAAAAGAGAAAGAGAACGACCAACGCTGCAAGAGCGGTCCCGGTAGGGTGTTCCCTGACAACAGACGCAAGATCGCTCCAAAACGTGCGTTTTTGACGCCTCATGGGATCCCCCTATGGATGATTGGGTAAGGTACGGCTGTTACTTTCGTAACTATAATATACTACAATATAAACTTAAATATGTCAAGAGTTTTATAGGTAAAGAAAAAGGGCCTCGGGACAGGATTAAACCGTCCAAAAACCCTTTGTGCGCTGCCTTCCTCGGCTTCACTGAAGGCCAAGCAAATGGCCAGCCAGGAGGACGATGGCAGCGAGAGCGCTCAAAGCCCCGATTGCCAGAATCTCAACGCCCTTGCTCTTGACTCTGCTCCACATGGAGAGTCCTCCTTGGTGTATCGGCAGAAGACGACTTGGCCATCCCTCTTATAGTGGTAGATCCTTGAAGTACAGGAAGATGCCAATGATGAGAGAGACACAGAAGACGCTCGCAGCAATGATGATCACAGGCGACCATTCGCCGTAGTGGGTTATGTCACCAATGCAAATGGGCAATCCTATCATAACCACCATGCAAGCCAACATAACTATGCCAGCAACCGCCGAACCCTTTTGAGCATTCACGATGTTTCTCCTCAACGTGTTGGCAAAAGGCGCCTTGGTCAGTCTTCAATGACTGCCTTGCAGACCTCGCAGACCTCGGCAAATCCGCAGTCGTCAATCTCGTAGACCGTATTGCCTTTTGGAACTGCGTCGCCACAGGCCGGACAGATGAAGGTTCCGTCGGAAAGACGAGTCTTCTGCCCCAAAGCTTCCGGATGAAGAGACATAACTCCTCCTGATATAGGTACTACACATTACATGTCACTAGAGCACTATTTATACCATATATTTGCAAAAATATCAAGATTTTTGCAATTATTGAAGTCGCTTTTAACCCGAAAATTTGCTCAGCCGTAAGGCCGTCATCTTGAGAAAAGGAAAATTGTTTAGTAGTCTAAAAATTTTCCTTTTTAATAGAAGACGTTCAAATTTTCACAGATATTTTGGTTCATTTCTCATCAAGAAGAAATGAACAAGGGAGATTTTACCTAAGGCCTTTTTGCTACAAAAAGGCAACAAAAAGAATGACTCCGCATTCGCGGAGTCATTCTGCAATCGGATATTATTTTTTTACATTCCCATACCGCCAGGCATACCTCCCGGCATTGCCGGTGCTTCCTTCTCCGGTATATCAGCGACCACGGCTTCGGTTGTCAGAAGCATGGCAGCAGCTGAAGCAGCGTTCTGAAGCGCCGAGCGGGTTACCTTAGCCGGATCGATAATACCGGCTTTCAGCATATCTTTGTACTCACTCTTGGCAAAATCATAACCGTAGTTCAGATTTGTCTCTTTTTTGATGTTATCAATGACAACATCAGCTTTCTCGCCAG
>CAYYEV010000025.1:0-249 GCA_964471065.1 uncultured Candidatus Saccharibacteria bacterium | reverse complement strand
ATTGGCGGCAATCTGCCTTAGCGGCGACTCAAGTGCTTTCTCGACTATCTCTACTCCAACTTGTTCTTCTTTGTCCAGTTTCAGTCCAGGTAAAGCCTTGGCGGCCCGGATCAAGGCAACGCCACCGCCAGGAACAATGCCTTCTTCGACGGCGGCTCGAGTAGCGGCCAAAGCATCGTCAACCCGGTGCTGCTTTTCTTTTTGCTCAACTTCTGTAGCTGCACCAATTTTGAGGACAGCGACGCCACC
>CAYYEV010000024.1:3074-3748 GCA_964471065.1 uncultured Candidatus Saccharibacteria bacterium | reverse complement strand
GACCTTGATGATACGACCTGTCAATACCGTTGGACTTGTGACGGTATCAATAATGGAAATTCGTCTGGTACTTGCACAAAAGACAAACCTTCTTCTGCTGGGAATTGCGGTGCTTTGGCCGGGACATGTACTGTCGGCACAGCAACAACACCATCATCTGGTAGTTGTTCTACCAACTGGCAATGCAGTGGAGCTTGCGGAGGTGGCAATGTATCATGCTCAATTCCTGTACCACCTACGTATAGCTGCAGTATTGCTCCCCAAACCGGAATCTCCCCGCTAGTTATCAAAGTAAGCCCAAGCGTTAGCTGTGCTCCTTCGCAAAACAAAAAATATGGCTTGTTTTTTACCGATAACAAAGCAACAGTTTGCTCCTCTTTGAGCTCCGCCGAAGGCACTGGCACAACTTATACTTCTACACCGGTGATGTGGACATTTCCAACATTTGGAACCAAGAAAATATGTTATAGAATTGATCCTGGAACAGGTTGGACAACTTGGCAAGACTGCGGAAGTGCTATAACTGTGACAAATCCGCAATCATCATCCGGCGGCGAAGTCGCACCGTAGTTTCTCTTTGTCATTGCGAGATCATGACGACAGGAATGACGAAGTAATATATATAGATCCTCACGCCTTCATATGTAAGATCCGAAGGCTCAGGATGACAGAAA
>CAYYEV010000024.1:0-3064 GCA_964471065.1 uncultured Candidatus Saccharibacteria bacterium | reverse complement strand
TCTATATAGATTCTTACGCCCTCGTGTGTAGACTCTCCGACGTTTCTGTCGGAGTCCGACCAAAGAGCGTCGGACAGGATGACAGTTAAAAAGAGGTTGCGCCGTAGGAAATTAAAAATTCAAAAATAAAAATTAAAAACTACAGAAAAGAATTAAAAACAAAACACAAAGTTAGTTAACACAAACAGATAACAGTAAATAGACGGTAATAGGCAAAAACAAGTTGCACAGAGCAAAAGAAAAATAATATACTAAAAATATCGCAAGGAGGGTCAGTGGGACTATTTTCAAATAAAGAAGATTTGGTCGGCATCGATGTCGGTAGTGATGCCATCAGAGTTGTCCAGCTCAAAAAAGGTTTCAACAAGCCAGTTTTGGCCGCTTTTGGTAGTGCTCAGATACCATCAAACTTATCCCAAAGCGATAGCAAGCTTGATTTACAAAAAGTAGCCGATGTTATCAAAAAACTAGTCAAATCATCACATATTTCGACCAAAAGTGTCGCCACGTCCCTACCCGGTTCGGCTGTCTTTACGACTGTTGTCAAACTACCACCAATGACTTCCGGTGAATTAGCCCAAGCGGTCAAGTATCAAGCCGAGCAGAATATCCCGCTCAAGATAGAAGATGTCAAAATTGACTGGCAAGTCGTCAGAGAAAATCCGACAACCAAAGAATTGGCAGTCATGATTGTGGCTGCACCCAAGACCAAAGTAGATAAAGTAATGCAACTCTTTAATATGGCCGATCTGGATGTTACTTACCTTGAGACTTCTTCGATTGCCATTTCTCGCTCGCTTTCTGCACCACAGGATCCATTGGTCATGATTTTGGACTTTGGTGGTTCCTCGACCGAGCTGTCCATTGTCGAAAATGGCATTGTTTCTCACGTTCGAAGCTTGCCTGTCGGCGGATTTGCCTTGACCAGGGTCTTGGCTCAAAATTTGGGGCTTGATCAAGCTCAAGCCGAACAATTCAAGCGTAAATTCGGCTTGTCTCAAGATAAACTTGAAGGCCAAGTCTCAAAGACAATGAAACCAATAATTGCCAATATCACAGACGAAATTCAAAGGTCGATGAAATATTATCAAGATCAGTACGGTGGCAATGTCCAAAAATTAATACTGACCGGCGGTAGTTCTCAACTTCTGGAGCTTATTAGCTATCTTAAGTCGCTTTTGGGGATTGAAGTTGTTTTTGGTAACGCTTGGAATAATATTTCTTATCAGCCAGGTACCGCTGAAAAACTGAGCCAGTGTTCACTCGAATTTGCCTGCGCTGCTGGTCTCGCCCTGAGGGAGAATTAATATGTTCAAAATAAACCTTATACCTGAAGTCAAACAAGAGCAACTCAAAACACAAAAGATAAATGCAACTATCACTTCTGTTACGATTCTGGTGGCTATTATCATGGGCGTTATTGTTTTTGGCCTTTTGTTCTATAATGTCGGACGAAAAGCCCAGCTTTCTATGATCAACGGTGATATCACAAAGATTAATGAGGAGCTAGAACCATACAAGGATTTAGAGGCGACCGTTATGAATCTGGAAACAGGGCTAAAGGAGATTAAACAAATTTTAGTCGGTGGTCCGAAATGGACAGGATTCTTTGACGAGTTGGAAAAGGTGACTCCAGGCGATGTTCAGATTACTAGCTTTGACATCAAAGGCAATGCCATTACGATAGATGCTACCGGCAAAGAAGTAAAATCAATCGATAGATTCGTCAAATCTTTTTCTAATTACAAGGTCGATGACAAGAATTTGTTTAGCGACGTTGTCGTCTCTGGTTATACCTCAAAAGAAGGGGATGTGACATTCCAAGCCAAGATGAACTTAGTTGGAGGTGTACTGTGGTAGACAAAAACAAAGCTTTAGGCAGGGGTAACAAATACATTTATGCCACAACTATGGGGATAATCTTGGTCTTAGCCGTTATCCTTTTGTCCCTGTTTGTCATCAAGCCTCTATATGGTAGCGCCAAAAAAGTGACAACAGACGTCAAAGACAAACAGGAAGAGCTGCAAAAGCTGGAAGAAAAAAAGGTCAAACTAGAAGGACTAAAGGACAGAGAAGAAGAGCTCAAAGCCCAGTCAGAAAAAATTTCTGATGCCTTACCTCAAACCAAAGATGTCGGCCGTCTCTTTATCCAGATCAATGATACTGCTACCGGGTCTAGTGGTTCGGTCAAGTCGGTCAATGAAGGTTCTGGTGGCGTTGATGTTGCTGCTAGCCCGGCTCCAACAGAGCAACAAGCCGTCGGATCAATCCAGAGAACGACCTATTCTGTTCCGATTGATTTTGGGACCTACTTTGATTGGAAAAATTTCGTTGGCAAAGTCGAAACGGCTCTAAGACTAGTCAGCATTGGCGACTTTTCGGTCAGAGCGAGTGAAGCCGGAGCAATAAATTCAAACATAACGATCACGACTTATACAAGGAATTAAGATGAAAAAGAAAGATATCATTACCATTATAATTTGTCTCGTGATATTTGGTGGTGCCGGCTATTTTGCTTTAGATATGCTTGGAGTTATCGGTAAGAGCCAAAGCGGTCCTACCGTTCAAACCGAAGGTGAAGTTCAAGAATATGAATTTACCGGAGAGATTGACCAGGAAACACTGGAAAAGGTTGATAAACTAAATGATTACGGTGAAGCAACACTAGACAATGTCGGCCGGGCAAATCCATTTGGTCCGCTCTAAAGTGAGATTTCATATCGGATGGAAGTAAAAGAGGAAAGAAAACTCGAAGATATTCTCGTGCAGCTCAAGCTACTAACCAAAGAACAGCTTGAGCTTGTTAAAATTGAAAGTGCCAGGACAGGCAAGCCTTTGGTCCAGACAATTATTGGCATGAATCTGGTAAGCGATGAAAATCTGGTCAAGGCTCAGGCGGTTAGCTTGAGTGTTCCTTACGTCGATCTTTCGACGACCAGAGTCGACCCGAATGTTTTAAAAAATCTGACCAAAGAATTAGCCAAAAAGTATATGGCCGTTCCTTTTGCTTTTGCCAACGGTGCTCTCAGCCTAGCGATGACCGATCCGAACAATGTTCAAGTGA
>CAYYEV010000023.1:0-4238 GCA_964471065.1 uncultured Candidatus Saccharibacteria bacterium | reverse complement strand
TTGGTTTCACTAGGGGCGCCTACCGGCAAGGCAGGAATAAAGTCCAAATGTTAGCTTCCTACACCCTTTGTAGTAGTGCGGTAGTAGTTCAGTGGTAGAACGTCTGCTTCCCAAGCAGAAGATCGCCGGTTCGAGCCCGGTCTACCGCTCCAGAACAACCGGCCAAAGCGTCTTCGATACTGTGCCCTCTCGCTCAGTGGTAGATTTACCCGCCGGTGTAACTCAGCGGTAGAGTAACTCTTTCGTAAAGAGTAAGTCGTGGGTTCAAGTCCCACCACCGGCTCCATAAAACTGCGGGTACGGGCAGATAGCGAATAGCTAATTTACAGCTTCAGGTAAATTATACTAATGAATATCAAAAAAACTTACAATCAACTGAGAAATAAATTTGTCCAACTTTTTGGTCGGATGTTTTTTCACGATGTCCCGTCTATTATTCTAATCGCTCTTTGTCTAATCCTGCTTTTTGGTCTGTTCCTCATCGTTATCTTTCGGGTTCAGAGTGGAGATTCGATGGTGCCGATAACTTACAACAGTATTTATGGTGTCACTTCCTCAGTTATTTGGTACAAACTCTATTTCTTGCCCTTGGCTTACCTCGTTATGTTGGGCCTAAATATCCTTATTGCCTGGGCTTTCTTTGAGAAGGAGCGCCTTATTACCTATATGGTTTTATTTATCAGTGCCATCTTAGGTGTTATCTTGACTATTGTCGAATATAATCTGACGATTTTGATTAGAGGCTAGAATGCTAAACCGGATAGTAGATAAACCTTGGTTTACTAGATTGCTTGAGATGATACCTGGCTTTTTAGCCTGGTCTATGCTTATTTTCCCATTTGTTTTGGCACCGATTTATCCATCACTTGTTGCTTATTTTATTCTTGGTTTTGCCTTGTATTGGTTTACCAAGGCTTTGAATATGATGAGAAATCTCTTAAGGGGTTTTCCTCGCCTCTGGCGTAACATGAAGATTGACTGGCTAGAAAGATGCAAACTGGCTAGTGATAACCCAAAACTTTTACTTCAGAAACTAGAAGTTGACTACAAAAAAAGCCGGGACCGGAAAGATCTTTTTGATTTTGATGAGCTAAATAATCTGAAAGAAAATTTTGGTCTGATCAAAAATTGGAAAGATATCTATCAAGTTGTTTTTATCACCAATTTTCGGGAAGACATTACCATCACCGAACCGTCTTATGAAGCGGTTAAGAACTCCAACTTTCCTAATGACAGAATAATCATTGTTTCTTGCGGCGAAGGGAGAGATGCAAAAAATTACGTTAAGGTTCGGCAAACACTCAAAGAAAAATACAACAGTGTCTTTTCGGACATCTTTTTCTATATGCACGAGGATAAGCCCAATGAAGTAAAAGGTAAGGGCTCAAACTTATACTCGGCGGCCCATAAATTTATGGCTGACTTTACAAAAAAATATCCTGAGATCAAGCCGGAAAATGTCCTTGTTACCACCCTTGATGGCGATCATATCGTTCACAAAGAATATTTTTCAAGATTGACTTATAAATATATTGTTGATCCGAACCGTGGCAGAAAGACATATCAACCGGTTCCGGTTCTCTTTAACAATATCTGGGATGCACCGGCGCCAAATCGGGTCCTGGCCATGAGCAACAGTTTCTTTCAAATTATAGAAGCAGTTCGGCCTTTTAGGCTCAAAACTTTTGCCGCTCACACTCAAAGCTTACAAACCTTGCTCATAACCGATTTTTGGTCAAACAAGACCATTGTTGAAGATGGCCATCAATTTTGGCGAACCTATTTTGCCTACAACGGAGATCACGAAATGGTGGCGCTTTTTATCCCGGTCTATCAAGATTGTGTTTTGGCCGAAACTTATCTTAGAACTTTTAAAAACCAATACTTGCAGATGCGTCGCTGGGCTTGGGGTATCTCTGATTTTCCTTTTGTCGTTAAAAACTTCATCAAACACCCGGAGATTCCTCTCGGCGAAAAGTTCCTTCAACTTTTCCGGCTTTTTGGCGGTCATTTTTCTTGGTCGACGGCTTCATTTCTTTTGGCCTTTGCTTGGGTTCCCCTGCTTTTTAACAAAGGTTTCCAGGACACCGTCCTGGCTCATAATGTGACCTATTTTAGCTCTATCATTATGAACATGGCCTGGGTCAGTCTCTTTGTTAATATTTGGATTTTCTTTACTCTTTTGCCATCGAAGCCAGCCCATCTTGGGAAAATCCGTTATCTGGGTATGGCGACTCAGTGGGTTTTGGTCCCGGTCGTCGCTCTCTTTTTCTCAGCGGTTCCGGCTCTTGAGTCTCAAACCCGGCTGATGATTGGTAAATATTTGGATTATTTTTGGAGCACCCCAAAGATTAGAAAAACAGCCCTGACAAAGGAAACTCACGTCAAATAATCCTCAAACTATTTATAGGCGTTGTCATCGGTGGTACAATATATGAATATAGAATTCAAAAATAAACGAATGGAGGCCATCTAAGTGGAACAAAACAATCTATTGCACATCTTGAAAACATTAACAGAGATGATGCATTGTCCGCACTGCGGAGAGATTTATTCACTTAACGAAGTCCAATATATAAGCCAAGTCAACGGCTACTGTTTGCTCCAGGTTTCATGCAAAAAATGCAGCATTCCAATCTGGGTCAATTTTTTTGTTGAGAAAAACCAAGCCAAACAAAAACCAGTCTTCAACATCCAAGCCTTATCTAGGGAAAACCTTAAGCCGATAACGACCGATGAAGTCGTCGACTTCCACCATACCCTAAAGTTGTTTGACGGCAATTTCAAAGAAGTCTTTAATTAAATCAGATTGACTCAAAGCTACATATTTGGTAAAATTTCCTTTGTTTACGCTAGAAGGATAATTTATGGTAGCAGAAAAATTTAAGATTACGGCCAAAGAAAGAAACAACGAAGAAAAGGTCAAGGCTTTGAGGCGAAGCGGCCTTGTACCGGCTGTTATCTATAGTAAGAGCAAGGATCCGATGTCTCTGTCTGTTGATTCTCATGCTTTTGATCTTTGTTACAGAGAAGCCGGAGGCAATAGCATTGTCGCTGTCGACATCAAGAAACTAGATGGCAGTGATTCTAAAAGAAACGCCTTGATTCATGATGTTGCTCTCGACCCGGTCACAGACAAGGTTTTACATATTGATTTTCTTCAAATCAGGATGGACGAAAAGATTACGGCCGCAATCCCTTTGAAATTTGTCGGCGACTCTATCGCCGTTATCGAGCAAGGTGGCAGTCTCTTGACTCCGCTTGATGAAGTTGAGGTTGAATGTTTACCGGCCGATATGCCTCACGAGATAGAAGTTGATATTGAGCCGCTGGTTGATTTCGAAGCGGTTATTCATGTCTCGGATATCAAAGTTCCTGAAGGTGTAACCATAATCTCTGATCCGGAAGAAGTGGTTGTTTACGTCGAAGAACCAAGGAGTGAGGAAGAGCTAGCTGAACTCGAAGAGCCGGTTACTCCGGAGGAAGAAATGCCACCGAGCGAACAGGGCGAAGAAGAGGCAGAAGCTGAAGGAGAGGAAAACCCTGAGGCCGAAAGCGAAGATAAAAAGGTTGAGGAAACAAAGAAAGAAGACTAGGGTAGCTATTCGTCGTTAGTCACTCGTCATTGGCTCCTGGCATAATTCGCTAACAGCTAACCCACCTTCCTTAGGACAGAGTTTATCCGCCTTTGGCGGAGGCGGGCAGGCAAATCCGGAATAACAGGGGAATGGTTCAACAATTTCAACATCTTCAAGTTACTTTTATAGGCTTTTCACTCGCAAGCTTTGCTTGTTATAATCATAAAGATGATCAGTAAAAGAAAAATCAAAAGCTTTTTTCTTCGGCATAAAATCGCTTCTATTGTAGTCGGAGCTGCCTTTTTGGCGGCAGTATCGTTAATTCTCTATAATTTTTATGCCTTAGGCCATGTTAGTTTTGAGCCGTCGACTTTTGTTTTCAAGAAAAAGGAGACAAGAATAGCGGCACCTTTAACCGGTCTCTTAGTCGACCCAGCTCTTGTAACGAGAAAGCCGTTGGCAGTCGTGATTGAAAACCATCCTGACGCTAGGCCACAATCTGGTTATCCGGCAGCAGACTTGGTCTATGAAACTATAGCCGAAGGGGGAATTACCAGGACTTTAGCTATTTTTCAGTCACAGAGCGCTACAGAAATCGGTCCTGTCCGTTCGGCCAGAGATTATTTTATTGATTGGCTAGTGGAATACAACGCCGCTTTT
>CAYYEV010000022.1:0-4356 GCA_964471065.1 uncultured Candidatus Saccharibacteria bacterium | reverse complement strand
ATCATACAACCAGTGACATCGCTCTGATCGGCGGTGGTAAGTGGCCGAAGCCGGGTGAGATAAGCATGGCTCATCGGGGTGTCCTCTTTTTGGACGAGTTACCGGAGTTTCCCCGGCACGTCTTAGAAGTTTTGAGGCAACCCCTCGAGGAAGGTTTTATCACCATCTCCAGAGCAAACGGAACATTAACTTTCCCGGCTCAGTTTATCCTCGTCGCCGCCCAAAACCCTTGCCCCTGCGGTTACGCTACCGATACGGAAAAATCATGCAGTTGCAATGCCGCTCAGATTGTTAGATATCAAAAGAAGATTTCCGGTCCTCTACTTGACCGGATGGATATTTATTTGGAAGTGCCTAGGGTCAAGTATGAAAAGCTCGCCGAGAGTTCTGTTTCCGAAGGGTCCGAGGCAATCCGGGATCGAGTCCTCGCCGCCCGGAGAAGACAAGAAACTCGCTTTACAGATTCTGCGACAATAACAAATGCCGAGATGAATTTAAGGCAAATTAAAAAATATTGTCTTCTTGATTCTGCTGGCAAAAGTTTACTTCTTGCGGCCAGCAAACAACTCGGCCTTTCAGCCCGATCTTATCATCGAATCTTAAAATTGGCTCGGACCATCGCTGACCTAGCAAATTCAGAGAGCATAAAACCGATACATATTGCTGAAGCATTGCAATATCGGCCAAGAAACTAGAAACTAATAATTTATATTAAAAAGGCCAAAAAAGCTGTCAAAAACGTCAGTATAATGAACCAAGCCCCACATTACTAAAACCAGACCAATGATAACAAGGCCAATCACCGTTACTTTCTTGAGATCGGCTATGACATAACTAGCAATTTGAGGCTTTGCTTCTCCTGTCTGGCTGCTTCCTCTTCCCGGCTTGGGGCCCTCAGAAACGACTCCTATACTATTTGCCGTTAGATGATGAAAAGTGTGTTTCCTTACAGCTTCTTTTTCTTTTCTAGTTTTTCGTTTTTTGGCCATTTGGGATGTCTTTCTATTTATCAATTTATAGATTTTATCTCATCGTTATGATTATAGACTAAATTATCTCCCTTTGTTAGCTTTGACTTGAAAAAGAGAGAGAAATGGTTAATAATATTAAAGCTTTTGGAGTCTTATGGATAATACTCTAATTTTTTTACTCATAGTCGGGATTTTGGCGGCATGGAATATTGTTCTAACCGTTCTATTTTTTTCTTTAAGAAAAAAAACAATTCTATTTTTTTCTACTGACAAAGGTGATATCCACGAACTCTTAGAATCAGTTGTCAGAGATAACAAAAAATTCAACAAAAGATCAGAAAAAGTCGAAAAGGGCTTGGACGAGATTGCCGAAGTAATGAAAAAGAGTTTTCAAAAAATCGGTGTTGTTCGTTATAATCCCTTTCATGATACCGGCGGGGATATGAGTTTCAGCTTAGCTCTCTTGGATCTTAATAATGACGGCATCGTTTTAACCAGTATTCATGGTCGAGGAGCGGATCGGGTTTACGCCAAATCAATTCAAAACGGTAAATCTCAGCACAATTTAAGTGCTGAAGAGATAGCATCAATTAAAAAAGCGATCGAATAGCCCTTTTTGGGTAGAAAGGATAGAAATGTTCGAAAAGAAAGAAGAGGTTGTTACGACGAACGGCGTCGCCGAAACAATCGTTGGCACATCTGTCAAACTTAAAGGTACTCTAAAAAGTGATGGAGACATCACCGTTGACGGGAGCGTTAACGGGGAAATAAAAACAACTAAAGGCGCTGTCAATATCGGGCCTAATGCTCACGTTATCGCCAACATCAAGGCAAAGCGAGTTACCATCGCCGGAACCGTCCAGGGCAATATCGAAGCTGTCGAAAGATTGACTCTGACCGAAACCGGTCGGGTTTACGGCGACATCGTCGCAAACTTACTTTCAATCTCTGCCGGCGCTATCTTTACCGGCAAATCAACCATGCTTGAAAAAATCAAGCAAGCACCAAACGAACCAGTAGCCGAAAAAGAAGAAAAAGAAGAGACAGAAAAAGCCGAACTAAAAAAATAATTTTTGATGTACTATTACATAATCAATCCAGCTGCCGGTGGCGGCAAAATTAATAAAATACAAGAGAAACTTAAGGAGCGCTTAAGTGAACTTGGAATTGCTGGAGAGTTTGAAAAAAGTACCGGTACATCCGATATCGGCAGGTTAACCAAACTAGCGATTGGCAAAGGTTTTAAGACAATTGTGGCTGTTGGTGGCGATGGCACTATTAATGAAGTCATAAATGCCCTCGGCGATAAGCCAAATGTTGCCCTAGGGATCATCCCGACCGGAAGCACAAACGAATTGGCGAATTTGCTTGGCATCTATGACTGGCAATCGGCTTGTACCATCTTGGCCGCCAGGAAAATTGAGAAAGTTGATCTGGGACTGATCAACGGAACTCATATTTTCGTTACTTCGGTTACCCTTGGTTTTGATAATCTTCTCTTTAACCTAAAAAGACATCAAAGCACTTCGCCAATTTCCAAGTTTTCCTATCTGACAAGACTATCAAAAGCAGTCAGTGGTTTCAAACCGATAAAAGTTGACCTCGAATTTGACAAAAAATACTCAGTCAGTACGGAATGTTTTAATTTGGCTGTTTCAAACGGTACTTTTATTGATTACCTGCCGGCGAAATCAAAGCCACAAGACGATACCCTAGACGTAATTTTGATTAACAAATTAAGTTTCAAAGAAGCTCTCCTTTATGGCCAAAAGAAATTACGTTTCACGGGCGAAAATGCTAGCCGGCTTTCGATCTTTCACACTCAAAGGTTAACCATCAAAACAGCAAAGCCCGTCCCAGTAAGCGCTGACGGTCAGGTCGTGACAGAAACCCCAGCGACAATTTCTATTTCAGATCAAAAATTAAAGGTCATCGTTTCCAGAAAGAGACATTTCTAAACTAGCTCTCAAGAATTGACAAAAAGGCTGATTGTTGCTACAAGTTGCTAGGAGAGTTATAGTTAAGAGGTAGGAATAAACAACAAAATTCGACTTAATGAGAGAATTCGTGTACCTGAAGTGAGGGTCATTTCTTCAGATGGTCAGCAACTCGGGGTTATGCCTACCGCAAAAGCGTTAGAATTAGCAAAAGAAGAGGGCTTAGACCTTCTAGAGGTTTCGCCAAACGCTACTCCCCCGGTAGTAAAAATATTGGACTGGGGGAAGTTTCGTTACGAGCAAGAAAAACAAAAGACGAAACAAAAAAATACCGAGATCAAGGGAATACGACTCGGGATAAAAATTGGAGAACATGACCTTAGCACCAAATTGAAGTTGGCAGAAAAATTCTTGCTCAAAAAAGATAAGGTCAAGTTTCAACTTAGATTCAAAGGCCGGGAAGTTGTTCACAAAGAATTGGGTGAACGTCTCTTGGGACAAATTATTGAAAGGCTGGCCGAAGTTTCAGAAGTTGAACAGGCACCACAGTTCACCGGACGGGATATGTTGATGGTCCTTATACCAAAGTCCGGCAACAAGAAAAAGGAAAGCCAAGATAATATAAGCGAGGAAAAGGAAAATGCCGAAAATCAAGACGCATAGTGGAGCAACAAAAAGATTCAAGATAACACCCAAGGGTAAGATTAAGCGCCAAGGGGCTTATGACAATCACCTTTTGGAACACAAATCCAAGGATCAAAAAAGAAATCACAAGGGTGATATTGATGTTGCCAAGGGAGACAAAAAGAAAGTAAAGAAGATGTTAGGAGTCGGATAATGAGAGTTAAACGAGGCGTTACCAGCCACGCTAAGCATAAAAAATTAAAGGCCCAGACAAAGGGTATGCTTAAAGTCCGCCGAAGTAGCGTCAAAAAGGCTCGTGAAGCCCTGCTTAAGGCTTGGTCATACCAGTATCGGGATAGACGTAATAAAAAACGGGATTTGAGAAGACTTTGGATTATAAGAATTGGCAATGCCAGCAAAGAGCTTGGTCTTTCTTATTCAAAATTCATGGCCGGCCTAAAGTCAAAAAAGATTGAGCTAGATAGAAAGATACTATCAGAACTAGCCGTCAATCAACCGACAACTTTTAAGAAAATAGTTGAGAAGGTTAAATAATGAATAAGTTTACCTGCAAATGCAACGATTGCCAGGCCAAATACGAAGTTGTCATCGCCGACAAGAATAATATTTATTGTCCAAGTTGCAATAGTCAAAACACCACTTACTTAAGTGAAGAAGAGATAGGCATTTCAGGAGGTTGTAGTGGTTGTCAGGGTTGTAGCGGTTGCAGCTAAAGAATTCAGCAAAAAACTAAAAAACTCCCAAAAAATTTGGGAGTTTTTTAATGCTTAGTTAACCTATAAGCCGGGTTCTGTTTTGACAAC
>CAYYEV010000021.1:4134-4975 GCA_964471065.1 uncultured Candidatus Saccharibacteria bacterium | reverse complement strand
CCTTGAATAAAAGCTTCAAAGATGCTATAATTTTCGGGTTAAATTGGGGCCATCGTCTAGTGGTTAGGACGCCAGGTTTTCATCCTGGTAACCGGGGTTCGACTCCCCGTGGCCCTGCCAAAGAAAAGACATCACCTTTTGGTGGTGTTTTTTCTTGGTCGCAATCTGATAAAATGATAACATGCGATTGACTCGACAACAGATAAAAGAACTGAAATTAGTTAGAAAGATTTTTGGCGTTATCTTGCTGATAATCGGTATCGCCGGCATTGTCCTACCCATCCTTCCTGGTTGGATTCTAATCTTTGTGGGTTTGAGCCTTCTGGGCGTAGAGATTTATTTTGTTGAGAGAATCAAAAGTTATGCCAAGGAAAAGATAAAAAAGAAAAAGTAGCTCTCAAGAGCTTCTTTTTTCTTCTGTCCTGAATTACAATTAAGGGCAGTAAAACAAAAAAGGAGATGCAAATGAAAATAGCAATCAATGGTTTTGGCCGGATCGGTCGTCAGGTTTTCAAGGTTTTGGTTGAAAAATACCCAGAAGCAGAAATAGTTGCTATAAACGACCTGACAGACAATGGAACTTTGGCCCATCTTTTGAAATTTGATTCAAATTATGGCCAATTTGGAGCTAAGATTACGCCTCACGACAAATATTTAGAAATTGATAATCGGAAGATATTGACCTTTGCCGAGAAAAATCCGGAAAACCTGCCTTGGAAAGACCTAGGAGTTGATGTTGTTCTCGAGTGTACCGGCTTTTTCACCGATGGCACAAACGCCCAAGCCCACATTCGAGCTGGCGCAAAAAAGGTTCTCATTTCAGCCCCAGCTAAGAATCATG
>CAYYEV010000021.1:0-4124 GCA_964471065.1 uncultured Candidatus Saccharibacteria bacterium | reverse complement strand
TGTTCACATCGACCAGGGCGGAGCCAAGAAAGTCATCATCTCAGCCCCCGCAAAGAATGAAGACCTGACTGTTGTGCTCGGCGTAAATGAAGAAAAATACGACAAAAGTAAACATCATATTATTTCTAATGCTTCTTGCACGACCAACGGCCTAGCCCCGATTGTTAAAGTTTTGGTTGATAACTTTGGCTTGAAAAAAGGTCTGATGACAACCGTTCATTCCTATACGAATGATCAAAGAATCCTGGATTTACCTCATGAAGATTTGCGCCGGGCCAGGGCTGCAGCTTTGAACATCATTCCGACGACAACCGGTGCCGCTAAAGCCTTAAAGGAAGTCATCCCGGAAGTCGAAGGCAAGTTAGATGGCATCGCTTTGCGTGTACCTACGCCGACCGTTTCGGTCAACGATCTAGTCGTCGAATTAGAGAAAACTACTACTACAGAAGAGATTACAAAGAAAATGGAGGATGCAGCTAAAGGCAAGATGAAAGGGTATCTCTTTGTTGCCACCGATCCTTTGGTCTCAATGGATTATAAAGGAAACGAATATTCAGCTATCTATGACTCGCTTCTAACCAAAAATATTGGCGGTAATCTCTTTAAGATAATCGGCTGGTATGACAATGAGTGGGGTTATAGCTGTAGGCTGGCAGAGTTAGCTCTCTATATTGGAAAATAAGATGAGAAAAATCCAAGAATCCGATCTAAAGGGAAAGAAAGTTTTACTTCGGGTTGACTACAATGTCCCAATAAAAAAAGGCCAAGTCCAAAACGATGAAAGAATCTTGGCCAGTCTTGAGACTATAAGATATCTTTTGGAACAAGACACGGCTATCGTTATCTGTTCTCATTTGGGCCGGCCTGAAGGGAGGCCTAATGTCCTTTATACACTAGAACCGGTAGCCAAAGAATTAAAAAAATTGATCAATAAAAGTGTTCAATTCTCTGCCGAGATTACCGGCTCGGAGAGGGATAAAAAAGTTGAAAACCTAAAAGCCGGAGAGCTTTTACTTCTGGAAAATCTTCGCTTTGATCCAGGAGAAGAAAGCGCTGATTTTAGCTTTGCCGAAGGGTTAGCCAAAGGCTGCGACCTATATGTTAATGATGCTTTTTCGGCCTCTCATCGTGATCACGCTTCCATTACCAAGGTGGTAAAATTTTTGCCAAGTTTTGCCGGACTTTCTTTGCAGGAAGAAGTAAAAAATCTTTCCAAGATTTTAACCGACCCCAAAAGGCCTTTTATCCTGGTCATGGGTGGAGCCAAAATAAAAGACAAAGTGGCTTTGATTGAAAATATGGTAAACAAGATTGATTCACTTATCTTAGGTGGAGCTATCGCCAATACCTTCCTCCTAGCCAAGGGTTATCATCTGGGTAAATCTGTTGTTGAGCCGGAATCAGTTGATACCGCAAAGAAGATTATGGTCAAAGCTAGGGATTATGGTGTGGAAATATATTTACCAGAAGATTGCCTGGTGGCGGGAGCAGTTGAAGCAGAAAATGGACAAGAAAAAACGGTTAATATGGTCTCTGAGGACGAATTAGTTCTGGATGTCGGAGCCAGCTCCCTTAATAGGTATATAGAGAATTTTAAATTTGCCGAAACTATCTTTTGGAACGGGCCGATGGGCTATGCAGAAAACCCGGCTTTTGCAAAAGGAACGGAGACGATTGCCAGAGGTATTGCTAACTCCAACGCTTTTAGCATTATCGGCGGTGGCGATACGATCTCGGCTGTAGATGCTGACATCAGTAAAAACTTTAGTTATGTCTCTATGGCCGGAGGAGCGTCTCTAGAGTTTCTTTCCGGCCAAAAGTTGCCGGGAATTGAAGCTTTGGAGTAAGTAAAATTTATCACTTTTTACTTATTAATTATTACTTAGTTGCGTTATAATGGGGATAAGTTTCAAAATCTATATACTCGGGAGGGTTAGCCATTATGGATAAAAAATTAGTTGTTGCCAATTGGAAACTGCACTTTACAGTGCCGGAAAGTACCGTTACTCTGGAAAAACTAAAGAAAGAATTGGCAAAGACAAACAAAACTGAAGTTGTTGTCTGTCCAAACTTCGTTGATATTTACCCGGCTGCCAAAGAATTGGCAAAGACAAGCATCACTTTAGGCGCTCAAAATCTGTTTTATAAAGACGAAGGAGCTTATACCGGCGAGGTTTCGGCGGTTGCTCTAGCTCATTTTGCAAAATACGTTATCGTTGGCCATTCAGAAAGGCGTTTGCTTTTTGCCGAAACAGACAAAGTCATCGCCGGCAAAGCAGAAGTGGCTAAGGCTCATGACATTACGCCGATAATCTGTGTTGGTGAGACTTTGCATGAAAAGGAAGATGGCCTCTCGAAGGTAACTGTCATGAATCAGGTCGAAACTTGCCTTAGTCATCTGACGGCAAGCGAAGTCGCCGAATCGGTTATTGCCTACGAACCGGTTTGGGCGATTGGCACAGGACATATCTGCAAAGTTGAAGACGCAGAAGCAATGATCACAAATATCCGGAATCTAGTAAAAGCTCTCTATGGTGAAAAAGCAGCCAAAGACGTTAGGATTATTTACGGTGGTAGTATCGACGAGAAAAACGTCAAACCATTTGCCAAGTCGGGCAAGATTGATGGTGTCTTAGTCGGCAGCGCTAGCCTCGATCACAAACAGTTTGCGGCCATTGTTAAAGTTTTTGAAGGTAGTAAAGCGACTAAACTTAGCAAAAAATAATGTTAATTACGACCAAAGAGCTATATCAAGATGCGAGAAAAGGCGGCTATGCCGTCGGGGCCTTTAATGTTTCAACCCTAGAGGCGATAAAAGCAGTCGTCAATGCGGCGACAAGACTCAAATCACCGATAGTTATTGAAACAAGCGAAAAAGAGATGGCTTTTCTTGAGCCACACCTGGTTTATGATATTGTCAAAGAATTGGTTGAAAACTTGCGGATTCCGGTTGGGCTTCATCTTGATCATGGCAAAAGTCTAGAGAGAGTCAAAGAAGCCATCTCGGCCGGCTATACCTCAGTCCATATCGATGGCTCATCCCTGTCCTATGAAGACAACCTAAAGCTGACAAAAGAAGCTTGGCCAAATTGCTGGCTCGAGTCAAAAGCATGACGAGAAGATTACCATCGACCATAATATGCTAACCGACCCAGAAGAAGCAAATTTTTTTGTCAAAGATACAGGGATTGACATCTTGGCTGTTTCCATCGGTAACATCCATGGTTTGTACAAATCAGAGCCAAGACTTGACTTTGCTAGGCTGGAAGAGCTCAAGGAGATTGGCTTGCCAATGTCCCTTCATGGCGGTTCGGGTATCGACGAAGAGCAAATCAGGCGGGCAATTGGCCTGGGTATTACCAAAATAAACGTCAATACAGAGCTTCGGGAAGCCTACACCAATACCTTGAGAGCAGAGTTAAACGAAGATTTAGACGAAATCGTTCCCTATGAGTATTTACCGGAAGAAATCGAAGCGATTGAAGATGTTGTCGAGAAAAAAATAAGAATGTTCGGTTCAGATAATAAAGTTAGTTAAATAATACAATTGGAGGGTATTATGAATGAATCAAATGAACTAAAAGAAGAGAATCAAGCACCAGAGCCGGTTCAAACCGCAGACAGTTATCATTCGCCTAAGTTCAACTGGAAAAGAAGCCTGATTACAGCTTTGATTATCTTGGTGACCGCCGCTGTTGTTGGGGGAGTAACTTGGTATCTGATGGATCAAAACAACAAGGAAATCAACTCGGCCAACGATAAGTCAATCAAGGAATTGCAAAATACAATCAAAGAGCTCAAAGACAAGGCTACTTCAGAAAGTAAGGAAACCTCAAATGCAACGGAAGCTGATTGGAAAATTTACAAAAATACCCAATACGGTTTTCAGCTAACTTTTCCGGAAAGTTGGAAAGGCTACAAGTTTTATCCTCAAACTTTAGGTGGATCAACGATAACTTGGTATGTTGAACTGCCGACAACTGATGCTGTCTATGCCCAAGCTGATCAGACTCACGAAGCTGGCTATGCTAGCTTCTTTGCCATCAGCGCTTATACTAAAGCTCAATGGTCAGCCATCCAAGCAGAGGAGCTCAAGCCGACTTATCTTGGCGAAAACGCCAACT
>CAYYEV010000020.1:2038-5044 GCA_964471065.1 uncultured Candidatus Saccharibacteria bacterium | reverse complement strand
CTTATAAATACGGCCTTTGTCGTCTTGCCAGGCGGTCAAATTAGTTTCGTTTTTCAAAATATCTTTAATACTCTCTTTGGTAACTACCTAGTCGGTCTAGGAGAAGGAGAAACTTATGTTCTTACTGGAGCCGATGTTAGTAATAATGAAACCGGCCCAGATTCAACCAATACAGCTATGGTGAATGTCGGCAGTGAAACAACAATTCAGAATAACAATAATGCCGACATCGAAAACAACATCAATTTATCGGCTAACACCGGCAACAATAGTACTAACTACAATACGGGCAGCGGCAGTGTCGTTACCAAGGCCTGTTTGTTGTCCTAAATATCTTTGGTGACTGGTTCGGTGACCTCTTGCTTCCGGAACAGCTTGTCGGCACCGGTAGTAACAACCAAGCTGTTGTCCAGGCAGAAAATCAAAATACCGGGTCAGGTTCTGTAAGTGAAGCTGGCGTGGAAATCTCAAATTCAATTGATCTAGAAAATAATAACGAAGCTGACATCCAAAACAATGTTCAAATTTCGAGTAACACTGGTAATAATTCAACTAATTTCAATACCGGTGGTGGTCAAGTGGAAACTGGCACAACCGAAAGCCAGATCAATATTCAGACATTAGCTAACCAAGCTATTATTTCAGGCGGTAACCTATTTTACTTTTTGATTAATGTTCTAGGAACGTGGACCGGCGCCAATTTATTATCTTCGACTTCTTCGACGCTGGATTCTACGGCTGACCTTTCAGTTGGGAATGAAAATACCGGCTTAAATTCAACCAACACAGCCAACATCAAAAGCACAGATGACCTAAAAATCACAAACAACAATCAAGCCAGTTTGGAAAACAACTTAAACCTTAGCGCCAACACCGGTAACAACCAGGCAAGCTATAACACTGGTAATGGAATTATAAAAACGGGTAATACTAATATTATCGCCAGCATCTTGAACTTTGTTAATCTGAGTCTTGTCACTGATAAAGCCATTTTTCTAGTCGTCAATGTCTTTGGTGATTGGAACGGCAACATCAATGTCCAGGAGACAGAAATCACTAGCAGTGACAATCACTAGCAAACAAAATGGTCTTGCCAATGAATTTAATTTTCCTCTAAGTGAGTCCGGTTTTAGTACACTGGACCTCTCGTCTTTGCCTCCAGTCAATTCTGGGTCGTCAGATTCTGACCCATTGGTTTTGGGGGCAAAGACGGGCGGTGGCAGCGGGGATAGCGCCCAAACTAATACTACTGGGTCTGCTAATTCACCGGCCACCACCCGTTCACTTTTGTTGGCTTTTCTGGTCGTAGTTGGCGGCTATGTTGTCGGTTATGGAATCGGTAGGGTCAAAAAGCAATTAGCAATCAACAATAAACAATAAAAATCTATTAGAAATTAGATATTAGATATTAGACATTAAGAAATTTTCTACAGAAAGGAGGTGAGAAAAGATGCGAAACAAAACGATACTAACAACGTTGTTCATTATCCCTTTGTTTTTCTTTGGCTCGTCTGCTCTTGCTGACAGCACAAACAGTGGGACAGGGGCGAACTCAACTAACAATTCATCTGTCCAGGTAAAAAATAAGCTGGAAGTCTCTAACAGCAACAGCTTTAATGCCAACAACAATGTTACCTTAAGCCTTACAACCGGAGGCAATCAAGCCAGTAGCAATACCGGTTCAGGCTCTATAGATACTGGTAATATCAGTGCCAGTGTCAGTATTACAAACGAAAGTAATATGCCGAGCGCACCAAGCAGCGGCACGGACGGTAACGGTGGTAGTGGTGGCAATGGTGGTGGGACGAATCCGCCAACCGGTGGTGGCAAAAGCTCTGTCACGGTTACAACCAACGGAGTAACTCAAGGGATTAGCGCTGCATTGGGTCCTGACGGTCAATTGGAATTCTCATTTATGGGAGGTGGAAATTCTGAAGAAGCATTGGTATTGGCAGCAAATACTGGCAACGTCTTGGGGAGCGAAGAGGGTGGTCTAGGAGATCCTTTGACAGCAACCGGTTCAGAGTCTCTAATCTCTTTCTTCCTCAAATATATTCTACCGCTTATTATCATCGCTTTGGTCATCACCATGTCAGTTTGGCGGTATGTTCGAGGCAAGACCAAGTTCCAAACATAACAACTTTACCTTCTGAGAAAATGCTGTTAAGCATTTTCTCAGGTAAGAGTTGTAGATTAAAAACGGGTTAAGTCAAATAACAAACAGGAGGTGGATCATGTTGAAAAGACTTGAATTCTTACCAAAGGAACATCTCATCCAGAAATTTTCAGACCTAACGGGGATGAGCTATGATGCAGCCGAAAGATTGGCCGATCGGGAAGGTATCGAAGTCATTGCCGACTATATCGAAGCCTATCTCTCGATGCCGCCAAGGCAAGTCCACAACAGAAATGTATTTGCTCGCAAATACTAAAACAAAAGCCAGCCCACGGCCCTCTATGGGTCCCGTCTAGGGTTGGTCAGCCGAAGGTTAAAAAACTTCATTGTTAAAGGAGGTGGATATGAAGATGGAACCAGTCCATAAAAAGCCAAGAAAGGACGCAGTAAGAATGGGTAATCGCGACTTTGAAAAAAGCATCCGAGCCAAAAGGAGAAGGAACTTTGAGATGAAAAAGTGGATCGAGTCTTACTACGATCGCCAAGCGGTAGAAAAATAAAAGTCAAAGAAAGGAGGTGAGTAAAAATGGAGTTTAGCGAAGAAACACTGAAACATTTTCAGGATCATATCGATCCGATGTTACCGGCAAAAGGCGCTGACATTCTAGCCGCTTGCAATGAGATGGAAGATGTGCCGGCAGAAGATAGAGAAGCGATAAAGGCAAATTTGGATCCGGAAAAGATTTACGAAGATGTCAATGAAATCTTGTCAGATCTGGGGGCGCAGGCAAGGGGCACTGGGGAGGAAATGTGAAAGAAATAGCGACACTCAAACAAACGATGAAGATTGAAAAACTACCTAAAATTGCAGAAGCTTGATCGATTACGCC
>CAYYEV010000020.1:908-2028 GCA_964471065.1 uncultured Candidatus Saccharibacteria bacterium | reverse complement strand
AGAGAAGTGATAAAAGCAAATTTGGATCCGGAAAAGATTTACGAAGATGTCAATGAAATCTTGTCGGGTCTGGGGGCGTAGGGGAGGAAATGTGAAAGAAATAGCGACACTCAAACAAACGATGAAGATCGAAAAACTACCTAAAATTGCAGAAGCTTGATCGGTTACGCCCTAGGACGTAACTGGCCAAGCTTCTTTGATTTTAAGGGAAAAGAAGGTTGAAATTGCCTGCCCGCCTCGGTCCCTACGGCTTCCCGCAGAGACCGCAGGCGAAGAAGGGTTGAAATGTTGAAGTTGTTGATTAATAATTAAACAATTGGATTTGATTAAAAATTAAAGACTATTAATCTTTAAAGATTAATAGTCTTGTGCTATCATAACGCCAGAAAACAAGGAGGGACAGACGAGTCTGTCCCTTTGGCGTTTTGGCACACTGAAATATCTGGTCGTGCGTCTGAAGGGAGGTGACATGGAAAAGCAAATTATCCCTATCTACTTGAACGAACTGCAGCACGAAGTTCTTCGGGCGATCAACTTCGGGAATCTCACGGTACGTGAAATCTGGATCCAGGTTCTCGATCGCTGTTCTTTCAGCCTGGGGAATATCTCGGAAAGGCGGGTCAAACGGATCTTGGATGATCTCTGCGACCAAGGAATTCTCAAGAAGGATCGCGACCAAGACTTCCCGTTCCCGGCAGTCTATACCAGAGCAATCAGCGTTGACGATCTGGCTCCGGCCTGCCCTACCAGATCATCGCGACACAGGTCGGCCGGGAGCCCTGAAGGGCGCCAACACGGTGGGAGTCTAGCTTCCACAAGAAACAGAAGAACCATTGTCGCTTCTGGCATCGTCATCATCCGGGGGTTCGGCGGCATTAGCCGCCGAACCCCCTCGATCTTTGGAGGGCTGGTGAAGAAAGCAATCAAGCTTATCGTGCCACTGGTCATCATCATGATGATAGTGATCCCGGCGGCTCTCTTTGCCGCTGGACTCCTGCCGTACAAGATCTACGCTGTTCGAACAGGGTCAATGAAGCCGACTATCCCACCAAAGAGCGCTGCTATCGTCAAGGTGGGGGAGTATCAAGTCGGCCAGGTCATCGCCTTTAGTACCCCCTCT
>CAYYEV010000020.1:0-744 GCA_964471065.1 uncultured Candidatus Saccharibacteria bacterium | reverse complement strand
CAGTGACTCATCGCCTGGTCGGGATCAAGTCTGATGGGACGCTTGTGACCAAAGGCGACGCCAACGAGACGACCGATCCAAACCCTGTTTCAAGGAACGAGGTTATTGGCAGGGTCGTTGCCGCGCCCAAGCACTTGGGCTACACCTTGGTCTATCTGAAGCAGCCTTCTGGTATTGCCTCAATCTTCTTGGCGATCTTCCTGCTTTGGGCTATTCCTTCTACGGCTAAAGATTTATTGAAGCTGCTGGAAGAAAAGTCGGAAAGGAAGGATCTGGAAGAAGAGGAACCAGCTAGGCCACTCAACGGAAGCATCAGAGACATCCAGGCGTGGGGCTCGTGATGAGACTTCCATGCAGACAATCATGCGGAGTAACGAAGGTTTTATCCCTCGCGACTCCGCATTTTCTTTTTGTTAGAAAGTGATAAAATAATAGCGGAGAAATAGCTTTAACTAAGAAAAACGATGAAAAAGATAGTCTTATTATCTTTGTTTTCTTGTCTAATCTTTCCGGGAGCAAGCTTTGCTGCCGAGGAACTTTTTCGTCCGGACTCATTTTTCCAACCGATAAAAGTTGAACCAAAGAAGGAGGCGCCTGCTCCTACTCCAAAAGTTGAAGAAGCACCAACACCAACCCCATTTCAGACAACTGTTCCTGAGACAGCGGAGACGGCAAATTTGGAAGCCTCGGTCCTGGCGGCCAATGAATATGTCAGTCACGATTGTCAGTATTGGTGGATTATCT
>CAYYEV010000019.1:0-5181 GCA_964471065.1 uncultured Candidatus Saccharibacteria bacterium | reverse complement strand
GGATAACAACACTTTTTGTATTTTTTACCACTACCACAAGGACAAGGATCATTTCGGCCGATTTTTTCTTTATGAACAACTTTCTTTTCTCTTTTTTCTGTTTCTTGTTCTTGCGGTGTTGCTTTTTTGGCCGCTTGAGTCAACTTGGTCTCGGCCGGTCTTTCCTGGACTTGCGGCGTTATCTCTACCTTGAAGATAAGGTTAACCATTTCATTGTCGATAGCCGCAAGGAGCGTCTTGAACATCCTATAGGATTCATTTTTGTATTCAACTAAAGGATCTTTTTGGCCGTAACCCCTAAGACCAATACCTTCTCTCAGATGAGTCATGGCATCCAAGTGATCGATCCAAAGCATATCTATCGTTCTTAGGAACAATGCTTTCTCTAGGATTCTCATTAGATCGCTTGTAACTCTTTTTTCTTTTTCGTCATACTTTTTGGAAAAAATCTCAAAAACAATTTTTTTGGCTTCCTCCGGCAATTTGTTTTTAAATTCTGAAGCGACAGAAGTTTGGGCTCCTAGGATGGCAGAAATCGCTTTTTCGATTCCTTCGGTTTCGAGAAGCCCGGTCTGAATATCGGTATGAATATCTATGAGATTGTTTGATTCATCTTCAAAAATTTCCAAGACTTGTTCTCTTAGATTCTCAGAGGACATGACATTGTAGCGGAGGTTATAGATATAAGCTCGTTGCTTGTTCATGACATCATCGTACTCGACTAAGTGTTTTCTGATATCAAAGTTGTGTCCTTCCACTTTTCTTTGAGCCGATTCTAAGGATCTTGTAATCATCTTGTTTTGAATCGGCTGGTCATCAGGCAGTCCGAGTCTTTCCATAATAGATCCGACTCTCTCACTGCCAAAAATTCGCATCAAATCATCGTCTAGGGAGACAAAAAATTGAGTCGCCCCCGGGTCTCCTTGTCTGGCCGTACGGCCGCGGAGCTGATTATCAATTCTTCTAGATTCATGCCTTTCTGTCCCGATAACGAAAAGACCACCAATGTCCTTGACTCCCTCCCCTAAAACGATATCGGTTCCTCGACCGGCCATATTGGTAGCGACCGTGACAGCTCCTTTTTGGCCGGCTTTGGCCACAATCAAAGCTTCCTTCTCATGGTTTTTGGCATTTAGAACTTCATGCTTAACGCCCGACTTCTTTAAAAGCTCGCTCAGAAGCTCATTCTTTTCGATAGAAACGGTTCCAACTAGGACCGGGCGGCCGGAAGCATTTAACTCTTTAATTTCTTTGGCCAGGGCGAGGAACTTGGCCTGTTCATTTTTGTAGATAAGATCAGGCAGATCTTCCCTAACATTAGTTTTGTTTGGTGGTATTGAGATAACATCAAGTTTATAAATTTTGGAAAACTCTTCTGCTTCAGTCTGGGCTGTCCCCGTCATACCGGCCAATTTGATATACAGTCTAAAATAATTTTGAAAAGAAATTGTTGCCAGGGTAAGTGACTCTCGCTTAATTTCGACCCCTTCTTTTGCTTCAATCGCCTGATGTAGGCCTTCGGAATAACGTCGGCCAAACATTAGACGGCCGGTGAACTCATCAACAATTACTATTTCACCGTCTTTAACGACATAATCTTTGTCTTTTTTGAAAAGAGTATTTGCTTTTAGGGCTTGTTCGATATGGTGAACATTTTCGATACCGTATTCTTCATAGATATTGGTTACCCCGAGGAGTTTTTCCATGTGAGCGATACCTTCGTCTGTCAGGGTGGCCGCATTTTGTTTTTCGTCTATGGCATAATCTTTATCAGCGTTGAGCTGTTTGACTAGCCTATCTAAGTCGACGTACTTACTAGTGCTTTCTTCTGCCGGAGCAGAAATAATAAGCGGCGTTCTGGCTTCATCAATCAAGATAGAATCGACTTCGTCGACAATGGCATAATGTAACTTTCTCATGACCAGCTGGTCGATATTTTGAACCATATTGTCTCTGAGATAGTCAAAGCCAAATTCATTATTCGTGCCGTAAGTAATATCAGCTTCATAGGCTTCTTTTCTGGAAATCTGCTTCATATGTTTAGTTTTGATATCAATAGCTTGCTCGTCGTCATAGGCACCATCGTAAATATAAGAAACATCATGGACAATAGCGGCGACAGATAAGCCTAAAAAGTTGTAGATTTGGCCCATCCAGCCAGCGTCTCTTTTGGCCAAATAGTCATTTACGGTTACGATATGGACGCCCTTACCGGTGAGAGCATTTAAGGTCGCCGGCAAAGTAGCGACCAAGGTTTTTCCTTCACCGGTCATCATTTCGGAGATTTTGCCTTCATGAAGAACTATTCCGCCAATAAGCTGAACATCAAAATGCCTTTGACCGAGCGTTCTTTTGGCGGCTTCCCTGGTCAAGGCAAAGACTTCCGACAAATAGCTCTTGAGGATATCGTTTTCAACCTGCTTCAGAGATTCTTTGTCGTCTTCTTTGGCCTTGTTTTTTTCGAGTTTTTCCCCTATCTCTGTCCGAATGACATTAATTCTTTCTCTGATTTTTTTATCAGAAAGTGAACCAACCTGCTTTTCTAGGGCGTTTATTTCATCAACTTTATTTTGATATTGGTGGACAATTCGTTCATTTGTACCACCAAAAAATTTAGATATTATGGACATAGTTAATTTTTACTTCTTAATTTTTAATCAAATTCAATGATAAGTTATTAATTAATCAACAGATTCAACATTCTCTTTACCTTCTCGTGAATTTTCTGAAGAAGTCTTTGCTTCTTGCAAAACGGCTCTTATTTACTTGTTTGTCTTTGTTTTTTCTAACCTGAACGCTTAATCGTCTTTCTAGTTGATCAACGGCGGCAAAAAGGGTCTTGTCTATAGCTTCGGCCACGATGTCGTTTCCGGGAACTTTGACCAAGCCCTTGGCCAAAAAAGCCATCTTTTTGTTCTTCTGATGATGATTTTCTTCTAGGGTTAAATCTAAACCAATAATGCCGCTTTCGTATTTATCAAGCTTTTCCATCTTCTTTCTGGCATATTCTTTGACTTCATCGGTCAATATTGTCTCGTGACCATAGATATTGATTTGCATTGTCTTATTTTCTCCTTTTAATCTTATCTTGACCGACCCACTTACGGAGAACTCTTGGAACAGCGACAGAGCCGTCTTTGTCTTGGTGATTTTCTAGGATAGCAATCAAGGCCCTAGAGATAGCAATACCTGTCCCATTTAACATATGCAGAAAACCTGTCTGGCCATCTTTCCCCCGGTATTTGATGTTTAGATTCCTGGCTTGATAGTCAGTGCAGTTGGAAGTTGAAGTAATTTCTCCATACTCTCCTCGTCCCGGCATCCAAGCTTCCAGGTCGTATTTTCTATAAGCGACTGCCCCCAAGTCTCCGCTACACATCTCGACGACCCGAAAAGGAACTTCTAGACCTTCAAAGATTTCTTCTTCAACCTTCAGTATTTTCTCGTGCCATTTGTCCGAATCTGCGGGCAAACAATAAACAAAAAGCTCTAATTTGGTAAACTGATGGACCCGGTATAAGCCTTTGGAATGTTTGCCGTAGGCCCCGGCCTCTGTCCTAAAGGAATGAGAAATGCCGGCGTAGAGAAGTGGCAAGTCTTTTTCCTCTATCGTTTCGTTCAAATGAAGTCCGCCTAAGGTTATTTCAGCCGTCCCGACAAGCGACAAGTCATGCCCTTCTATATTGTAAATCTGGGCTTCAGGGCCTCTGGGCTGATAGCCCATATTGTTGACTATCTCCGTTTTGGCTAAATCAGGGGTAGCCACCAGTTTGAAGCCATGTTTCTTTGCAACTTCAATACCGTAAAGAAGTAGGGCTTGCTCTAGAAGAACAGCCTCGTTTTTTAGAAAATAAAATTTGTTTCCGGTGACTTTGACCCCGGCATCGAAATCGATTAGGTTAAGCTCTTCACCAAGCTCTAAGTGATCCTTAGCCCCAAAGTCAAGCTTTTTTGGTTGACCGCTCTTTCTGATTTCTTTGTTTTCTGATTCGTCCTTGCCAATAGGAGTATCGGGGTGAGTCAAATTCGGAATAGAGAAAAGAATTTCTTTATATTCTGTCTCTACTTTTACCAACTCCTTGACCAACTTCTCTTCTTCTGTCTTGTTTTTCTTCAAAGCTACCATCTCTGCTGTGGTCGGTTTGGACTTGGCCTTGTTTTTTTTACTCCTAAGGCTATCAACTTTTTGGATTAACTCAACTCGCTTTTTATCCAAAGACAAAAATTTATCTAAGTCGACCTTTATCCCCCTGTTTTTGCAGTTTTTCTTTATTAGATCAGGATTTTCCCTGATAAAAGATATATCAAGCATCTAAAGTCGCCTCTTTTATTTCATTTATTATAGCAGAATATTAGCTTAAAACAAAGGTAAATAAGGTAATCAAAAACCCCTTGTGGCGTTGCCGCTTTGGGCTTTTGAAGGGGTTTCATTTTCTTGCTTAACTAATTTTCTTTATCTTGTACTTGATCGTCCCGGCTGGAGCGTTCACTTCAACTTCGTCCCCGGGCTTTCGGCCAAGTAAGGCTTGGCCCAACGGGGATTCGTTGGAAACCCAACCTTTTTCCGGATCGGCTTCGTAGGAACCAACAATTCTGTATTGCATCTCGCCTGTCTCCAGTTCAACATGGACGGTAGAGCCGACGTCTACCTGGTCGCGTTTGATGCTATCTTCATCAATGATGGCGGCATTTTTTAGAATATGTTCAAGCTCGGAAATTCGGCCTTCGATAAAAGCCTGTTTGTCCTTGGCATCAGCATACTCAGAATTTTCGCTTAAATCACCGTATTCTTTGGCTTGCTTGATAAGATCAGCAACTTCTTTGCGTCCGTTTGAGGTCAAGTCTTCATATTCTTTATTTAATCGGTCCAGACCTTCTTTGGTCAGGTAGATTTTTTTGCCTTCCATTCGTCGTTCCTTTCGTTTCTTTATTTTTAGTGAGAGAAAAAAAATAGGTGCCCTGTTCAACCCCTAAAGTTTCTATCTTTTTGGTCACTAAATTTTACTACCCTACTATGCTCGTGTCAATTGTTTTTTAGAGCGGGGAATTTTACCTAAGCAGCAAGATTCTCTTTGAAATAATCCACAAGATCTGTCTCCTTGATTCGCTCCTGTTCCATCGTATCCCTGTCCCTGACCGTGACGCTCCCTTTTTCCAAGGTCTCATAATCAACCGTGACAC
>CAYYEV010000018.1:2843-5382 GCA_964471065.1 uncultured Candidatus Saccharibacteria bacterium | reverse complement strand
ATTCAGGATTTTTTGGGGGGAATACATTTGTGTCGGCACTTCGTGCCGACCCCGACTCGGCTTCAAAATGCGATTTCGTTTTCTGGCGGTGGAAGAGGGATTTGAACCCCCGATGCCCGTAAGGGCATACCGCATTTCGAGTGCGGCCCATTCAACCAGGCTCTGGCATTCCACCGCATCAACCCTAGAAGCCATTAATTTGGCGCGCCCGGCAGGAATTGAACCTGCGACCTTGTGGACCGCAACCACACGCTCTATCCCCTGAGCTACGGGCGCCTGAAGCGAGAGAAATAGCAAAATTTATTTTGTTATTTCCGAGCGAAGGCGCACTGTATCGTTAGATACGGGACGCCGATACTCCTCTATATTTCTGAACGAGGAGCAGCCGTATTCTTAGATACGGGACGCACAATTACCTCTTCAACATAAAAAGGGCGTTTAGCCCTGAGATTATACGAAAAAATGACTACAATTTCAACAATCGGATGAACTTGTCGACAAGAGATTCTGTCCGGCCTTCTTGCTCCGGGACATATTTATTTAGAGTATTGCGGATCATCAAAGGATCTAGGTCCAAGAGAAGAAGAGAAAGTTGCGGTAGGTATTTTTTATTGAAAATTAGATTTAACTTATTTTCTTTTTGGTTGATAAAAATCCAAAAGGAATGGATCTCGCTATATGGATAAATCCGGTCGTTAATGTAAATTCCAAGTTGAGTGATTCTATAGCTAGCATCTTTTGGCTTGATCGAAGGATACCAATAGAAAAAGCCGGCTAGAAGGACAGCAATAATAATGATGAACCAATCCCTGGAATAGATCGAATATCCAACTACAGCCAAAAAAGCGATTGCCGTTAGCAAATAGTAAACCCAGCTTCGGCTATAAACACTAAACTCCGGTGCTTGCCAAGCCAAAAGAGTAGTTTCTTTTTGCTCCTCCGGTGGGCTTCCTTGCTCTAGCTTTTCTTCTGGTTGTGGTTCTCCATTGTCAGCCGGTCTCATGCCGTCGACCCTAGGAGTTGTTTCTGTTTGCATTTACCCTCTCTAATTAGATTATAGCAAAAAACCAAAACGAGTAGGCCAGTAAAGTTTTATTTGGTATAATTTTCTTCGATGCGACAAAAACTGCCTCCGAAAAAAGAATTCATCAACTTTATAACAAATAACCTCTTTCATATCGTCATTGGTCTCATTATCGTCATAAAGACCTTGTCTTTTAATCTTCTTTTTGACCTGACCAATTCCCCGATTGTTTCAGTTGTCGTTATTGTCCTGGTAGCGGCAGTCTTTGTCTGGCCGTTTTTGAATACAAAGAGGAGATACAAGCAAGCTTTTGTTATGGATGTCGTGGCTAGTGTTATCTTGCTGGCTGACGCTCTCTATCTCCGGTACTTTGGTTCGATGATGTCGATTCAATCAATTTTTTTCCTAAGCTCGACCGTCAGCGTTTCTGATAGTATCGTCAGTCTTTTTAAGTTAATCGATATCTTGTTTGTTATTGATCTCCCTCTCCTCTACTTGGCCCAAAGAAATTTACAGAGAAAATGCAACGACAACCCTCCTCGTCACAATAGATTTGTTTATTATTTTTTCACCTTTCTCCTTTTGGGTTCGTCGCTTTTTGTTTTTGCCTATGACTTTGACAACGTCAGGCTTCTGACGACCAAAACCTTTGACAACCGGGTCATCGCCGAACGCTACGGGGTGGCTGCCTATCATCTTTTGGATATTTATGGCTTCACTAAGTCCAAGCTTCAGCGGCCATCAAAAGAAGAAAAAGAAGAAATTATTGCTGAAGCAAAAAAACATATTAAATTAGTTGAGAAAAACGAAAAAACCGCTATAGTAAAGGAGAAAAACGTTATCTTGCTTCAAGTAGAATCTCTCCAGACCTCCGTCATCAATCAAAAAGTAAACGGTCAAGAGCTTACGCCAAACATAAACAAATTCATAAAAGAAAGTGATTATTTCGACAATCACTACTTCCAGCTTGGTAATGGCGGGACGGCAGATTCTGATTTTGCCGTCAACGCCTCACTCTATCCGATGAAAGATGCTTCCAGCTTTGTCCAGTACGGCAACAATGACTATACCGGGATAGCTTCTATCTTGAAAGAAAACGGTTACAGCACAACCGCTTACCATGGCTTCAAGCGAAGCTTCTGGAATAGAAATGTTGCCCTAAAATCCCTAGGTTATGACAACTTCTTTGCCGCCGAAAGTTATGAAGGGTTTGAAGAAATCCTTATGGGGGTCAACGACAAAGACTTTTTGAAAGAAACGGTGAAAAAAATGAAGGAGCAAAAGTCACCGAGCTTGAGTTATGTCATCACCCTGACCAGCCATCATCCTTTCGATCTACCGGACAGGGAGAAGAGCCTTAACCTTTCGGCCGATCTACCGGAAAATATTGCTAATTATTACCAAGCGATTCACTATACCGATCAGGCGATTGGTGAATTCTTGAAAGGGTTGAGAGAAGAAGACATTTTGAATAATAGCCTTCTTGTCCTTTATGGCGACCATAGCGCAACTTAT
>CAYYEV010000018.1:0-2833 GCA_964471065.1 uncultured Candidatus Saccharibacteria bacterium | reverse complement strand
CTGGACACCGAAGCTATCAAACAAGCTCTAGGGGCATCTGATTCCAGGGCCAATCTAAAGGCAAAAACAGAATTAAAGAAAGTCCCTCTCGTTATCCATTTCCCCGGCCAAAAAGCAGGCTCGGTTCAAAAGGAGGTTTCCGGACACCTGGATATCATGCCAACAATCTTAAACTTGTTGGGTCTTCAGGCAAATGTCCCTGTCCTCGGCCAAGACTTATATGGTGCTAGAACTCCCTACTATGCAGCTGTTTCTTATTTTGACAACGGCATTATCATAACGAAAGACAAGGTTTATGCTGACGGCAAGATAGAAGGAATAAACAATGGTTCTTGTTATCTGATTCAGAACAATGAGTGGATTCAGACAAAGGTGACTGATTGTGCCGAAATCATACCTAAAAGAGACACAGAAATAGACTTGTCTGCCAAACTAATTAAGTACAATTTATTTAAAGAGATAAAATAACTTTTAATATTCTTCAGCTTTGACTTGGAAGAAACCGGTTGCATGATCGCAAGAAGGACATTTTTCCGGTGGAGTCTTGCCTTTGTGGACATAGCCACATTCTCGGCAGACCCAAACGATTTCTTTTTCTTTTTTGAAAACAGTTCCGGCGGAAACCTCTTTTAGCAATCTCTTGTATCTTTCTTCGTGATGTTCTTCGGCTTTGGCAATAGCCCTAAGCTTGGTGGCTATATCTTGGAAACCTTCTTTTTCGGCGACGTCGGCAAATTCCGGGTACATCGAACTGTATTCATAATGTTCACCGGCGATGGCTGCTTCTAGGTTCTCTTTTGTCGTCTCAAAAACGGTTGGAGCCTCTGCCTCAACGGCAATATTTTCGTTATCTTCTTTGAGTTGGTTTATCAGTTTGAAGAGATTCTTGGCATGCTCTTTTTCTTGGTTAGCTGTTTCCTCAAAGATGGCTCCGATTTGATCAAAACCCTCATTGCGGGCCGTTTTGGCATAGAAAGTATATCTGTTTCTTGCTTGGCTTTCTCCGATAAAAGCCTTGGTTAGGTTTTTTAATGTTTCTGTCATATGACCTCCACTTAAGTTATTAATTGTGTGACTATTATATTTTACCAGACGATTCAAATGCCATTGTTATTTGAGTAATGTCATCATGGCGTTGTATTTTGGTTTGATAATTTCTCTTGATTCAGCGAAGTGTAATTTATTCCATTTTCGTTTTAATTTTTCTCTAACTGACTTCTGTGCTTTCTCTTGGTCTAGTCCTTCGTAAACAAAGGCAGCTTTGAAGATGCCACTTATGTTATCAAAATTACTTAGAGCGTCAGCGTCAGCAATAATTTGTTCCTCTATCGAAGCTCTGTGATTATTTTGGGAGCTTCTATGGTTCAAAATACAGTTTTTAACCAACTCAATTTTATCTTGAGGATAGCCTAATTCTTTGAGTTTTTCTCCAGCAATCTTGGCTCCGGATATCTGGTGGTTGTCTCTTCCATGGATGATTGAGCCGACATCATGAAGCCATCCGGCAACAGCTAAAACTTCTTTGTCACCACCTAGTTTGTCAGCCAACTCCAATGCGTGTTGCACAACAAAGGGAAAATGATGGACAAATGGCTCATACCCATAGTGGCTAGTAGGTTTTTTGCATTCTGTTTCAACGAAGTTTTTTATTTCTGTAACGATGTTGTCCATCTATCTTTTTTGGCGGAAGGGGTGGGAAAGCTTTTGCTTCTCACCGCTGTCATAATCAATTAGATTTATATTAATTAAAATCAATTTATTTAGGGTATCGGTTTTGAATTTTGGCTTTTGTTCATTTCGTGGGTCTCACCCACCCAGCAAGATAAAGTCTTCCAAAAGGAAATCTTTATCTTGGCGGAAGGGGTGGGATTCGAACCCACGATACCGTTGCCGGTATGACGGTTTTCAAGACCGTTCGATTCAACCACTCTCGCACCCTTCCCTATTTTTATGGCGGTGGGGGGGAGATTCGAACTCCCGCGCCGGAAAATACCGACCTACAGGTTTAGCAAACCCGCCCCTTCAGCCTCTTGGGTACCCCACCGCGAAAATTTTTAACATATCCTTTTGTAAATATCCTTATGACCATCACTTGATTTTAAATACTTTTCTCTTTTTTCTCCAATTAGTTTTGTTTCATAAGCTTCATAGAATAGCAGCTTAAATGGTAAACGGTTTTTCGTCGAGGCGACCTTACCCGAATTATGTTCTCGTAATCTTCTTTTTAGGTCGGAAGTAGAGCCGATATAAAGATTATTATCTTTTTCGCTTCTCAATACATAAACATAATACATGGTAGATTCGTCCTAAATTCTCAGGACGCCCCGTGAGTCCCGCGGATGCGGGACGAATGCTGGGGCGAACCCACGCGCCAAATTTTCAACTTAATTTGTTTTAACCCTGCGAATGCGGGGCAGCCTCTTGGGCACCTCTCCGCGCTGCTTATATTTAGCCGTCAAATTATAGCTGATTTTGCCTTCCAAAACAAGTTTAATCGTTGGAAAATAAGAATTATTTTGTCACAATAGACCTATGAAGGTTTCTCAAAATTTTTTATTTTATCTTGGGGTGGCATTGTTGTTTTTGACCCTAGGAGTGATTCTTGCTTTTGGAGCAATTTATTTTACTGGAAGAGGCCTCCCTTTTGAACCCAAACGAAACGAATTATCTCTATACCGGAGTCAAAGCTCAAGAGCTTGGCTTTAACAAAATCGCCACTTATTATTTGAGCCGAGTCAAAACTGCTGTCGGTCTAAGAGAACTGGCTAATGTTTATAGCGAAGCAGGTAGATTCGAGTTGGCAGAAAAAAATTACAAGAAATCAATTGAGAAG
>CAYYEV010000017.1:3285-6956 GCA_964471065.1 uncultured Candidatus Saccharibacteria bacterium | reverse complement strand
AGAAGTTGTGAAAAGATGGGTGTTGAAGTCCGGCATCAGAGCGGCGATAACCCAACGATTATTGGTGGCATCCCAGTCAACGCTGACGATATCGGCAATGGCAATCGAAGCCGTTTCACCTACCCCATGCGATTCGGCTGTTGAACCAAGATAGCCTCTGGTTACGGTTAGGTCGTTGTCGGTAATGCCGGTTATCAGACAATTTTCCATTCCGATAGCGATAATATTATCTTCTTGAAACTTGCTGCCATCCGCGACCGGAATAGTCGTGGTTGAATCATCAATTGATGACGTAAGGGCGGTGTTAGCCAGAAAGTAAGCAGCGGCATCGGATCCATCATAAGACATACCTCGACCGGTGAGTGTTCCGGCCAGAACGCCTCCGCTCTCACTCACCCCGACGGTTTTATAGGGATAGATATTCCCCGCGGGAGTGTCATATAGGTCGGGATCGACAATTTCTGCAACGGTGGTACCGTTGTAAGTCCACATCCGACCTCTGGCCACTATGGCCCAATATTCATCAGTATCATTCCAGGCCAAGGCATTGACTTCCGGGGAAATATTCTGATTGTTGGCCGAGATGTTAGTAAATGCCGTGTCATTATAAGTAAAGAGCCGTGCGTGAGCATGGTCATCTGTTACATAAGTTGTCGCCGAGATGACGTCTCTCGAGTTGTCTGCTTGTGCTTTTCGTATTGCCGTATCGGGAATCAAAAAAACTGCCAAAGTCAAAACTATTGCCAGCATAATATTTACTACTCTTCTCATTCTTCCCCTCTCAGCCTGGCACTCTTGCGTAGTACTAGACTTGCTCCGATTATAATATCGGATTTATTTTTTATTTTAATTTTTCCTTATCTTTAAGTATTTTATGACTGGCCAGACTCCCTTGTCAAGCTCCTTATTATCAAAAAAGGAAGGTAATAATCTTCCCGATGGCAAAGCTACAACCAATAACTACTATCCCAACCCCAAGGTGCCAGGCCAAGGCAGGCCCTAACTTCTTTTTATTTTGCCTTGCTATGTAGTAGCTTAGGATAGAAAGAAGCAAAAAACCCCAAAACATATTTATAATCAAGGCGCTCGTTAATGGGAAAACGGCTAATGGCAAAACGAAAGATAAAGTAAAAATTAATTTTGTTATGACCGTAGATATGGCTGATTCCCAAATTTCTCCGACTGTGTGTTCATTTTCTGATTCTTCCGAAACATAGATACCCAAACCATCGGATAGAGAGTCGGCAAAAGCAATCGTCAGAATACCGGCTATAATAATATCTTTTGAACTGGTGCTGAAATACAAACCGATTATCAGACCCAAAGTAGTGATAACGCCGGAGGTCACACCGTAGCTTAAGCCTTTTCTCAAAGATATGTTCATACAGCTATTATCTTATAGAACTTTAAATATTTGAAGCGTAAGTAAGGCAAAAAGAAAAGTCTTGCATTGGATTTTCTATCAAAGTAGTATAGATATAAAGCTAATACCCCACCCTGGGGATAGGGGCTTAGATAATTACAAATTAAAAATTAGTTATTTGGTTATTAAGTTGACCCCGTACCACACAGGGGTACAGGGCGGAAAGAAAGTAAAATGGCAACAAACGTAACAAAAGAAGAAATTACCAGAAGGGCCAAAATCATTGAGGGCCACTGCAAGAAAGTCGTTCAAATGATTGAAGACGATGCTTACTGCATCGATGTCCTGAATCAATCCCTCGCCGTCCAAAATGCGATGAGAAAAATGGACGAACTTTTATTAGAAAAACATCTCAATACCTGCGTTCTTAAGCAAATCAAAGATGGTAAGTCTCAAGAAGCCGCCCAGGAAGTCCTGGAAGTCTTCAAAAGGAGAGATTAGTGAAAGAAAAAGTTTACAAAATCCGGGGGATGCATTGTGCCTCTTGTGAACTGGCGATTGAAAACGCAACCAAAAAGTCACCCGGGGTCAAAAGGGCCAAGGCCAATACCAAAAAAGGCACCTTATTAATAAAAGGAGCGTCTTGGGACGAAAAAGCTATCGAAGCGGCTGTCACAAAAGCCGGTTACGGCTTTGGTGATGACGAGAAACCGTTTATCTCTCTAGACCCGAGGAAGCGAAAGAATTTAATTGCCGCTATCCTCACCATCCTTGGTTTAATCGTCGTAGCTGAGATTACCGGCTTTTCGAAATATTTTGACTTTCAGCCTAGCTCCGCTTCAAGTCTGGCGGTCATCTTTGCCATGGGGCTTTTGGCTGGCATCTCTACCTGCATGGCCATTGTCGGCGGCTTACTTTTGGCCATCTCAACCAGACACGCTGAAAAATACCCTCAGGCAACTTTTGGCCAAAAATTCCGGCCTCAAGTTTTCTTTAACTTTGGCCGGATTATCTCCTATACCGTTCTCGGTGGAGTCATCGGACTGATCGGTTCAGCCCTTCGACTCTCCCCTATTTTTGATGGGTTTCTGACCGTTTTTGTTGCTCTGGTAATGTTCATCTTAGGTATTCAACTGCTTGGTGTCTTCCCCCGACTGAACAATATTTTTGTCCTGCCGAAAGCTATCTCTGCCAAGCTTGGCCTGGGCAAAGAAAAAGAATACAGCCACTCTTGGGCCTTTGCTCTTGGCGGATTGACTTTTTTCTTGCCCTGTGGCTTCACTCAGGCGGCTCAACTTCTGGCTGTCGCTTCGGGTTCATGGTCACAAGGCGCTCTGATTATGGGTATTTTTTCTCTGGGTACGGCGCCCGGTCTGGTCGGCATTGGCGGGATCACGGCTGCTTTAAAGAAGGGCAATCTATCGGATTATTTTTACAAACTTATTGCCATTATCGTTATCGTTTTTTCACTCTACAATTTTTCCAACGGATTTAGACTTTTGGGGGCCAAAAACATCGTCATAAATATGATCAAAGCAACAGAAGAAACAAGCAAAAAACCGGCAAATGACGGTTCGGTCCAGGTCTTGGAAGCAACTTTCAAAAACGACACCATAAAACCAAATAAATTTGAATTTGAAAGCGACAGTCCGGCCAAGATTGTTATCCATGCCAAGTCAGACGGCCTGGGCTGCATGGGTTCGGTCATGATTCCCGGCCTAGTCAACAGATACCAAATCTTTCGAGACGGCAAGGATGTAATCCTGGATATTCCGACCGGCAAAACTGGCACTTACAATATAACTTGCGCCATGGGCATCAAAAGCGGAACAGTGGTAATCAAATAGGAGCACGATGAAAAAACAACTTATTATACAAGGGATGCACTGCACTAATTGTGCTCTAAGCATCGAAAAGAATTTAAAGAAACTCCCCGGCATCAAGACGGTTGCCGTCAATTATGCCGCCGAGAAAGCATATCTAGAATATGATCCGGCCAAGATAACGGACAGAGCGATAGAAGAAAAGATAGTTTCTCTCGGCTACCGGTCTGCCGAGGCAACCGAAGATTTCGTTAAGAGAGGAAATAAATACGAAACCGGAATGAAAAGGAAGTTTTGGTTTGGACTCATCCTGGCCATCCCTATTCTTTTTATCTCCATGCCTCAGATTATCAGTTGGCTCATCCCCGATGCGATGATGCTGATGGAGCTTGAAGGCCGGGGTTACCTTTTGTGGGCTCTGGCTACTCCGATCCAGTTCTGGGTCGGTTGGCAATTCTACCGCGGCGCCTGGTTGGGACTAAAAA
>CAYYEV010000017.1:0-3225 GCA_964471065.1 uncultured Candidatus Saccharibacteria bacterium | reverse complement strand
CACCCTGGTTGCCCTAGGCACTTCAGCCGCTTACTTTTATTCCGTCGCCAATGTTTTTATGAACCCTGAACATCTTTATTTTGAGACTTCTTCTCTCCTAATTGTTTTCATCCTTCTGGGTAAATTCCTCGAAGCCAGGGCCAAAGGCCAGGCTTCGGCTGCGATCAAAAAACTAGCCGGACTCCAGCCAAAAACGGCTCGGATCGTCAGAGGGAAAAAAGAATTTGACATCTCCATCGCGGAGGTACAGGCCGGAGACATTCTGGTCATCAGGCCCGGTGAAAAGATTCCGGTCGATGGCATCGTGACTGACGGCGCTACTTCGATCGACGAATCAATGATCTCCGGTGAGCCAATCCCGGTCGAAAAAGTTATCGGTGATACGGTCATCGGCGCTACTATCAACAAGCACGGATCAATCCGAATAAAAGCAACTCAGGTCGGCTCGGGTACCGTTCTGGCCCAGATTATCAAGCTGGTCGAAGAGGCCCAAGGTTCCAAAGCGCCAATTCAAAAAATTGCCGACAAGGTCTCGGCTGTCTTTGTCCTGGCTGTCCTCTCGATCGCCCTTGTTACCTTTGTCATTTGGTACCTCTTGGCCGGGATGGACTTTGGTTTTTCACTCATGGTCGCCGTTTCAGTTCTGGTTATCGCTTGTCCTTGTGCTCTGGGGCTGGCAACACCAGCTGCCATTATCGTCGGTACGAGCAAAGGAGCCGAGAACGGCATCTTGATCAAATCCGGCGAAGCGCTGGAAAGAGCGGAGAAGCTCAGCGCCATTCTCTTTGACAAGACCGGTACTCTTACGACCGGCCACCCGGTCGTAACCGACATTCTCTCAAGCAATAGCTTAAAGGAAAAAGAAGTTTTGGCCTTGGCCGCCGCCCTGGAAGCAAAGAGTGAACACCCTTTGGCCGAAGCGATTATAAACAAAGCCAAAGAGGAGAAAGCAAAGGTAGTAGAAGCCAAAGAGTTCAAGGCCGTCCCGGGCCAAGGTATCATTGGCAAGATAGCTGGCCAAACTTATCTTTTTGGCAACAGAAAGCTTGTCGGTGAAAACAAGATCAAAGTTGAGACTGACTTCGAAAAAAACTTGGCTGCTTTTGAAAGCCAAGGCAAAACGGCGATGATTTTGGCAGAGAGAAATAAAGTTTTGGGCGCTATCGCCGTCGCTGACGAAATCAAAGAAAGTTCAAGCAAGACAATTGAAGGCTTAATAAAGCTGGGCATCGAACCGATTATGATAACCGGTGACAACGCCCAGACAGCTCAGGCTGTAGCAGGGAAGCTCCAGATAGAGAAAATCTTTGCCGAGGTAGCACCGGAGCACAAATCGGAAAAAGTTAAGGAATTGCAAAATGCAGGTGCCGTCGTCGCTATGGTTGGTGACGGCATCAACGATTCCATTGCTCTGACCCAAGCCGATGTCGGTATCGCCCTTGGCTCCGGCACCGATGTTGCCATGGAGTCAGGCCAGATTGTCATTGTCAAAGATGATATGAAAAGTGTCGTCTCCTCAATCCGTCTTTCCAGACTGACAATGCGCAAGATTAGACAAAATTTATTTTGGGCCTTTGTCTACAACACAGTTGGCATCCCCGTCGCTGCCGGGCTTCTCTACCCCGTCTGGGGCATTCTCCTCAGGCCGGAGATAGCCGGAGCGGCTATGGCTCTATCTTCTGTCTCGGTCATCGTCAATTCCCTCCTTCTCAAAAAGATTCGATTATAAAAATATTCAAATGAAAGAGGCCCACTGTCGGAGTGGGACGCCTGGATGGTTCCAGGTCTACTCCTTCGGTGGGCCTGTATGGATGACGCTTCTGCCTGCTTCAGTTATTCTCCAGCGTGATTTCCGGTGACCCTTACGAGGCGAAGCGATAGTTACAAATCCTTGTCGCTTCAACCAAAGCAGAGCATCGTATACTCGTTTTTCTTGAAGCTTATGGCCAGACTCCTTTCGAATGCGTGACACAGTCACGGATTGCTGGAAACCAGACAAGGCTTCCAGGATTGAGAGACGAAGGTTAAGACCTTTTGTCTGCCGACTGCCAAGCCTGCCTAGGTGCTCTTTCTCTTGTATGAGTTGCTGAGCAGTCTCTGGAGGATAGTGTTGCCTCGTAACCCCTTGTTGATCCCGTCGAGGTTCGGTCTTTATCTCTAGTCGAGTGATCCCTCTTGAGACCCAGCCTTCTGAGCGGTTGACCTTTTCTGCCAAGGCTCTAGTGGTTAGCCAGTTTGGTCATAACTATGACTTTGTCGAATAGCGATCCGAAGAGTGCTTGAATTTGCAACCATAATCAAATTACCGATATAATAAAATCAACAAAAAAATATCAAAGGGAGGTACATAAATGAGTATTTGGATTTATGTTGGAACAATGGTCATTGCTGTGCTTGCGGTTGTCTTAATTCTCAACCGTAAAAATAAGACAAAATAATTTTTACCGCATTAAAAAGGCCTTAGCTAAGGGTCTATTTTTATGCTTGGAGTTTTAATTCCATTTTGCAAACTTTGGCGAATCGAGAAGCGCAGGAACGGTTCAAGTTCTGGTAGTAGAAGCTTGGTGAAAATAATTTAGAATAATAGCAACTAAAAATCATTGACAAACATATAAAATTATTATATTATGTATTTTAGTCTTACTGACAATATCCATTGAGGGGAGCCACAAATGGACGAATCTGGAAAAACAAATAGTGCTCCCGCTGGTGGGTGGCACTTTGTAAGCTGTCCGTACTGTTTCGGGCAGGGATCTCTCCTCGGAGTGATCTGCGAAGAGTGTAACGGATCTGGCCACATCAAAATGTGGGGTGCCAGTCCTCGATCCTCGAGGGAAGTGAACGGAGCGTGTGGCGCTGAGGATTTTGATTCGATCGAGTGTCCCAGTTGCCACATAATCGGCAGGGTCAGGCCCTCAGCCGGCGATCAGACAACCCATTACTGCTACGAGTGCTGCTACGCTTGGTAGGACAGACACTCAAGCGAGGGCGGTGTGCGCGAAAGCGCAGTACCGCCCTTTTCATTTATATAAAAAGCTTTGAAAGCCTTTTAATAATTCCTGGCGACCTCGATACATCTTCGCTCCTCGAGCTACTATGTACAAGCCAGAGAAATTATTGGTCCTAAATCACAATAGCCAGCATCTCATAAAATGGGATTCTGGCTATTGGCGAGCCGAGATGTGCAGGAAAAAGCCTATTAAAGTCTCATTATCGGTAACCAGC
>CAYYEV010000016.1:0-7059 GCA_964471065.1 uncultured Candidatus Saccharibacteria bacterium | reverse complement strand
AAGAGAGATGAGAGATATCACTCATTGGTCTTTTGTATAGCTTAAGGGTTCTTTTTCTAGCCTGGACCATACCGCCTTTGGGGCTTTTGGGGAGGGGACGGCGGAGAGAAGAAAAAAGCTTCTTTATGACTCTTGTGATGAGGTTAAAAATATAATCTAGAATTTTTCCTAGTAAAGATGTAATTTTCGATATTTTTGTTAGCAGCGACTTAATGTCTGCCTCCAAAGTTACGTCGACTAGTATAGAAAAAATTTGAAGTCGTGTCAATGAGCCTATCCTTTGCTATAATCAAGCTATGGCAAGCGTTATTACCCCCAAGCCAGGCGAAGAAGTCCTGGCCACTCTTAGGAAAAACCCAAACAAATTAGGCAAGCAGATATTTTGGTTTCTTTTGATCCTCATCTTGGCGGTGTTGGGCTTTATATTTTTTGTTACCAATGAGATCGTTATGACCATTTCTCTCGTTTTTTTGGGCATAGCCCTCGCTTATGGCTTTTATCACTTCCTAGTTTGGTTTTACGACGTCTATATTATTACCAACCTTCGGGTCCTTTGCGTCAATCAAAAAAGTCTTTTTTCCAGAGAATTCATCGAGACCGACCTTGATAAAATCCAGAATGTGACTTACTCGATCAAAGGCGTCTTTGCCACGATCTTTAAATACGGCTCGGTCAAAATCCATACCAGTACGGGAGTAGACCTTGAGCTAACCGACCTATCCGGCCCTGACGAAGTTCAGGAAATGATCAGAAACCTAGCTGATGTTACCCACAAAAAGAAAGACAAAGAAATGTCAGCCCAAGAATTGATTGCTTTACTTGCCAAAAATCACAAAAAATAACTTGTACTATTTTTGTTTTCTCTGTATCATAGTTCTATCAGGTAAGCAATAAGGAGAGGTGTGAAGTTTAGAGCTCCGAAAAACTTGTTTAAGTCTACCAAAAAGGACTCGAAGGAAGAAAGCACCACGACAAAAGAAACCAAGGAGGACAAAGACAGAAAACTCTTTGGTGTTTTTAATATTAAAAACAATCGGCAACTTATCGTCATTGGTGTTGTTGCCGGCATTATTTTATGGCTAGCCATCACGGCAGTCGGCCTTTATGCTTTTCGTTGGGAAAATGCTTATGCCTATCAGATGAGCAAATATGTACCTTATCCGATTGCCACGGTCAACGGTCAGTTCGTCAGATATTATGACTACTTGGAAAACGTCAACATCTTGAAGAGATACCAGCAAGAATTCAAAAACGTTGATTTCAAATCGGATGAAGGTAAGAAAATCCTGGAAGAAATTCGAAAGCAAACGATGGACCGTTTGGCCGAAGATGTCCTGGTCAAAAATGAAGCTAAGAAAATGAAAGTCAAGCTCACGAGCAAGGAAATCGATGAATCCTTTGACCAGCTAATCAAAAGTAACGGCGGGGAAAAGAGTTTCTCCGAAGTTTTGAACAAATATTATGGCTTGACCCCAAATGAATTCAAGAGTGATATCTATGAAACTAGGCTTCTGAGGCAAAAGGTGATGGAGAAATTTACTTCGGATGAATCAATCAACGAAGAATCAAGAAAGAAAGCCGAAGAAGTTTTAGCCAAAGTTAAAGCCGGTGAAGACTTTGCGGCCTTGGCCAAACAATACAGCCAGGATACCAGTGCTTCAAACGGCGGGGATCTGGGCCTCTTTGGCAAAGGCAAAATGGTTCCGGAATTCGAGCAAGCCGCTTTTGCCCTGAAAGCCGGCGAGACGAGCGGTGTTGTAAAGACAGTTTACGGTTATCACATCATTAGAGTGACCGAAGTCAAAGGCGAACAGATTCATGCATATCATATCTTGATCAAGACCAAAGATTTCCAAACTTGGCTTGATGAATCAATGAAAGAAGTGAAATTCCGTTATTTCAGGAAGCTTTAGGGAGTAAAACAAAAAGTTTTGATAGAGGAGGGCACCTAAAGCTCTCCTCCTTTTTGTCTTCATCTTTGTCATTGCGAGCAAAGCGAAGCAATTTCTCTGTCCGCCCGCCATCCTTGTCATCCTGAGCCCTTGGATCTTACATACGAGGGCGTGAGGATCTCTAGATTCCTGCCCGTCCGGCAGGCGGGCTTCATTTCATTCAGAATGACAAGAAATAGATATTTATAAATTTTATAATTAGAATTTGATTTGTAATTAGTCATTCTTCCTACCTTCTCGCCGCCTTTTTAATTGCTATCACAAAGCAATTACTCTATCATTTAGGTATAGTTAAAAATATCTTATACAAGCCGAAAGCGTTTACTTTGATAGAACTTATGGTTGTTATGGCGATAATTGCAATTTTATCTGTGCTTGTCATTGCTGCCATTACAGCAGCCCGTAGGTCAGCGATAGAAACTGTGAATAGAGGTAACGCGCGCGCAGTTTTTATCGGTTATCAGGCATATTTTGCCAGGTATCAGCATTATCCCAGTACGGGAGACGCCAGTGTTATTTTCGCTTGTTGCCCGGACAGAGTGACCGAAAGTTGTTACAGCTCTTGTTCGCCAAATTCACTTAACACTTTTAGAAATGCTGTTGAAACAGGAAAATATATGGATTTTGACCCTGCCTTTAGCCAGACGGTTCAACCTAAACTTTCTGATCTAGGCATAAAGATAGAAAGATCCATATGCGACAACGGCGGTGGCGGGGTCGTCTCGGACAGCAAAAGAGTGGTAGTAATAACCAGCAGTTATGATTGTTGGACTAATTTGTGGGGAGAGGTTTTAGAGTAGGCAGCATAAAAAAGGGAAACCCCGTTTAAAAGAAAACCATCCCCTTTTTCTACAGATCAATCGGCACCGGCAAGGATGATGATCTCGTCGAGCATCACGGTCAGAAGTAGTGATGTTTATCGCCCCCGAGGACTATTTACTCAAACCCTCAACATACTGCATCGATAAATCGTGGAATTCCTTAGCAGAGAGTTCTACAACCCCGTCTTCATATGTTTCATAAATAAAGCTATCTAGCCCGGATTCAAGGATTAATTTACTGCAAATCGTACACGAAGGACCATCATCACAGGGCATATATTTACCATTTTTATCAGAACGGGCAAAATACATTTTTGCTCCCGACAAATTAGTATGGCCAGATTTGAAGGCATCGATGATTGCTCTCTGCTCGGCGTGAACGGAATAGCAAGGCTCGGTATTAAAGATAGAGAATGTTTTGGGTTTCATTTTGTCTCGAAGGCACTCTTTGCAGCTATGATCGCTTGCCGGTGCGTTCCAACCTCGGCCAATTATTTTGCCATCTTTGACAATGACAGTGCCTCTAGGCCTTTTGAGGCACCTAGAATTTCTACTAAATCCTACAGCTTCTTTAAAACAACGCTCCGCCTCTTCTTTTTCTTTGCCCTCTAAAACATTCATGAACAAATATTACCACAAAAAGTGTTTAGCAGATTAATCATTTTACGTCTGCCCGTCTCCGCCAAAGGCAGGTAAACTCCATTTTGATGAAGGCGGATCATTAATAAAAATAAGCGCGACTTCGGTCAAGGCCTTTTTAAGCGTTTTTTAAGTTTAGCTTCGCGTTTTCAAAGTCTTTAAACTTAATAGGTGGATACTAACCCCGAGACCGACCACAAGCAGAAACACCTTTAAGTATGGGTTGGAAATTAAAACGATTGAGATAAAAAGCGTAAGCCATAAAGTCAATAATGAAAATATTTGAATATTTTTCCTAATAGCGCGGTTTTTCAGGTAGTCGCGCAGATAGCCGCTGAAAACACTCTTGTTTAAAAGCCAGTCGGATAACTTTTCGGAACTTCTGGCGTAACAATAGGCGGCGAGCAAGATAAATGGAGTCGTGGGCAGAACCGGCAGAAAAACACCGATAAATCCCAAAACAAACGAGATAGAACCCAAGGCAATGAAAAAATATCTTTTCGCGTTCTTTTTAGTCACAATACTTTCTTGACTCGAATTAAGCCTAAGCCAATAACCGGAAAAATTATGAGGATTTTGCTTCTTTGAGCGCAATGCCTAAAGCGTCGGCGACGCCTTGACCGTAAGCCGGGTCCGCCTTCAAGCAATTCCCGATGTGTCTTAATTTTATCTCTTTGGGAGCGTCTCCCATTGCCCGAGCGGTGTTCTCGCACAAGACTTTTTGTTGGACTGACGACATCAGGTTAAAGAGCAGGCCTGGCTGGGTATAGTAATCATCGTCATCTTCCCGGAAATTCCAGTTATCGGCTTCACCTTCTAGCTTTAACTTCGGATCTTTGTATTCAGGCTGTTCTTGCCACTCTTCATAGCTGTTCGGCTCGTAACCGATTGTGCTGCCAGCGTTGTCGTTAACTCTCATCTGGCCGTCCCGGTGGTAGCTATGGAAGGGACAGCGGGGCGCGTTGACCGGAATCTGGTGATGATTGACACCGAGCCGGTAGCGTTGGGCATCGCCGTAGGAGAAGAGGCGTCCCTGCAACATTTTATCGGGCGAGAAACTGATGCCTGGCACGACGTTGGCCGGATTGAAGGCGACTTGTTCGACATCGGCAAAGTAATTTTCCGGATTACGGTTCAGCTCAAAATAGCCAACTTCGATTAAAGGGAAATCCTTTTTGAACCAGACCTTGGTCAAGTCGAACGGGTTGTAGGGCATCTTTTCCGCCTGTTCTTCTGTCATGACCTGGATGTACATCTTCCAGCGCGGGAAGTCGCCGCGTTCGATGCTGGTAAAGAGGTCCCGCTGATGGCTCTCCCGATCTTTGGCGACGATTGCTTCGGCTTCGGCATCAGTTAGATTTTTGATACCTTGTTGACAGACCAGGTGGAATTTAACCCAGGCCCTTTCGTTTTTATCATTTATCATGCTGAAGGTATGGCTGCCGAATCCGTGCATGTGCCGATAGGACAAGGGAATGCCCCGGTCGCTCATAGTGATTGTGACCTGGTGCAATGCTTCCGGAAGCGAACTCCAGAAATCCCAATTGTTTTTGGCACTTCGTATATTGGTTTTCGGATCTCTTTTGACGGCATGGTTCAGATCGGGGAATTTGAGCGGATCGCGGAGGAAAAATACCGGCGTATTATTCCCGACCAAATCCCAGTTGCCTTCTTCGGTATAAAATTTCATCGCAAAACCGCGAATATCACGTTCGGCGTCGGCCGCGCCGCGTTCCCCGGCCACGGTCGAAAAACGGACAAACATCTCTGTTTCCTTGCCGACCTTCGAAAATATTTTAGCTTTAGTGTATTTGGTGATATCGTGTGTCACCTTAAAAACGCCGTGAGCGCCGGAACCTTTGGCATGCATCCTTCTTTCCGGAATAACTTCCCGGTCAAAGTGGGCGAGTTTTTCCAAAAACCAAACGTCTTCCAACAGCATCGGTCCTCGGGGACCGGCCGTTTTGGCATTTTGGTTGTCGACGACCGGTGCGCCGACCACACTTGTTAACTTCTTCTTTTTCTTTTCATTCTTCTTTTCTTCCATTTATCAAGCTCCTTCCAAAATTAATTACATATTAAAATATTATATCATTAATAGCTTGTTTGTTTTTTGGGCGGTTCTCTAATAAGCGCATCTTTACCGCTATATTTATTCGGGAGTTGTCTTTACCTGGATCCTTCTGTGGACGACATACGCATTACCGAAATTTACTGACATCCAAAGACTATCTTTAAGTGAAGGCCGGAGCGTTTATTCTGAAATTCCTGGAATGAATGTCCGGGAATTAGGGTGCCTTTTTTATACCCGGAGCCCTGGACCCGGACCGTGCTATTTGCCGACCCAAGATATTAGGATTATTTATTTAAGTCCGGTTTGTGCCTATATTTCAACAAACGGAAAATTCCCCTAGACGGTTTATAAACTTTGCTGGGGAACTTTTGGGGGAGTTTCCAAACACAGCCATTGACCGTTTTGAGATGAAGGCTAGGATCAGACTCTTTTATTTTTAAGGCTAGATCCACCCAACGCAAACCCTCGGGGTGCTCCTCGAGCAACTCAAGCGCCTTAGTATTTATTCGTTCCGTAACTTTGGACGATTGTATAGACCCATCCTTTTCGTTAAATCTTACCACTCTTATATTATACTATTTGCTCCTATTGCTTTTTAATTGACCAAAGCGGGATAATTTGCTATAATTCTAAAGCTAAAAAATGAAACTTGCGGTGACAGCGCAGAAAATCCTCTCACCGCATAGGTGAGTTTTTTGTAAATTGCGGCCTCGTATTTACCAATACCGGGCCGTCGTTGCTCGGAAAAGCAAATTCATTTGCTTTTTCTCTCGCTCCTAGGCCCGGTAGTTCAGTTGGTTAGAACGCCACACTGTCACTGTGGAGGTCGCCGGTTCGAGTCCGGTCCGGGTCGCCAAATGGAACACATACTTAATAGGCTGATTTTGCCAGCTTATTATATTAATGACGGAGAACAGTTAATCGGCTAAGTACTTTTTGTGTTAATATTGTGGCATGGAAGACCATATTAAACCAATTCATGAAGGTCCTGAATATTCTGCCCTGAGACAAAAGTTAGCTTCCTTTGAAGGAATTAAGGGATCCACAGAAGTTGAAGAACCTATTTATGACACTGTCGCCACCCTTAATCTAATCGGCATAGAAACAGACGCCTCGTGTGGCGGACATGACTTGAAGGATGTTACTGACAGAGGGATAGAAGAGTGGGATCAACTTACAGAAGAGAGGCTACCTGATCACTTCCACGTTTCTTCCCCATACGTTTCTATTGGGGCTGAATCAAAAGAAGAGATGTTATCTAAAAGGGACAAGGTATTAGAACTTTTAGATGAGTTTTACAAAAACAGACCGGATGTCGACGAAAGGATAAAATTAGAAATCAGGGACGTCACTGTGAAAGACGATCTTATTGGATTCAAAATTCATAACGGTGTTGAAGAGACTGGCTTTCTTACAGACTCAGAAATTAAATCCAGACAGATGTACATTAACGATAACTTAGGCAAACTTAGAGAAGAATTTGAAAAACTAGCCCAATTTATTTATAAAAAGTTCTTAGCTGGTTACCGATAATGAGACTTTAATAGGCTTTTTCCTGCACATCTCGGCTCGC
>CAYYEV010000015.1:0-8429 GCA_964471065.1 uncultured Candidatus Saccharibacteria bacterium | reverse complement strand
ACAACATTGGTTATACCCAATACAGCAAGAGTTCTTCTAGCAATAAATCACTTCAGATAAAAGAGCTGTCAGGTATAAATTCCGGTGACAAGATAAACTGTACCGGAACAATTGACAATGGGGTTTTAAAAAACGTTACTTGTTCCAAAGGCCATGTTAACACAGCTGACAATGGAGAAGGAAGTCAGGCTGAAAAAACTTACCAAAAAAATAACCCCCAGGGAGGTGGCAGTGGAACTGCTTTTACCTTATTTGGCCAGAAATGCAATAACACACCGTCGCCGATTGAGTGCTGGATTAACGAAGTTTATAACTGGTCAAGATGGGCAATGTATACGATCGCTGTTATCGCTATAATTTTTGGTGGAATCTTGTATATGACAAGTGCCGGCAGCCCCCAACAAACTGGCCGAGCCAAAAAGGTTATTCTTGGCGCTTTAACCGGTGTGGCCGTTATAATCTTGGCTCGGTTTTTCTTAACTTACATTTTGGGAGTAAACGGATAATGAAAAAGCTGAGCCAAAAACTATTCTTTTTTCTTTTTACTTTCGTCCCATCGGTAACGATGGCTGCTTCAAGTGGATTTGCGGATAGTAATTGTAAGGGAGATACTTACACGAGAGGTCTTCTAAAAGGCTTGCCCTGCAATGAGCCGCCGGATAGACTAGAATATCTTGAAGTTTTGACAACAAATATCCTGAATATTACTCTTAGCGTCGTCGGCGTTCTTTTTATCATTATGTTTTTTGTCGCCGGCTTTTTGTATATCACCGTTGGGATGCGTTTTGGCGGCGGAAGAGAAAGCCAGATCAAGCTTTCCAAGCAGATGATGAAGTTTGCCATTATTGGATTGGCCGTAGTTTTGTTTGCCAGGCTTTTGGTAACGGCCTTCGCAACAATGATTGGAGGAGGAATTGGCTAACAAGATATCGCTTTTCGTTTTTTCTTTGCTTTTGGCTTTGCCCTTTAATTTCTGCGCTGCAGCAACAAAAGAACTTGAGGAAAATACCTCAACCAGAAGCATAGAAGATTTGCTAAACAATATTAGTAATTACATCTTGGCCTTTTTGGGCGCCTTGGCCGTTCTTTTTATTATCGTCGCCGGCATCCGGCTTATTCTTTCAAGCGGCAACGCCGACGAGGCAAAAACCGCCAAACAAAACTTGACTTATGCTATACTTGGCTTGTTGGCAGTTCTTTTTGCCAAGTTTCTTTTGGTTCTTATCGTCAATGTTGTAGGAGAGGTAGCATGACAAAAAACAAAATTATAAATTCTATAAAAATAATCTATTTGGGAGCAACCCTCTATGGGACTAGAGTTTTGGCTGACGCTCCAACTATAAAAGAAGGTGATCTGGCTCGCGGAGATAGGAGTATAGCAGAGGTCTTGAATAATGTTATTACCTGGGTTTTGGGTTTTGCGGCTCTGATCGCTGTTCTTTTTATTATTATCAGCGGCATTCGTTGGATCATTTCCTCCGGTAATGCCGAGCAAGCCAAAAGTGCCAGGTCAGCCCTAGTCGCTTCTGTTTTGGGCCTTATCATAATTGTTTTATCATATTTTATTGTTCAATTAGTTATAGGCTTGCCAGGCTGGTTTAATTTGAGATAAAATAAAACAAAAGGAGTAAAAATGAAAAAAATAACCTTGGCAATAACCGGGTTCCTTATGGCCCTACCTATCACAGGAGTCTTTGCAGGAGTCAATGATCTACCCAGTCAAGTACCCTGTAAAAGTGGTGGGTGTACAACAGACGTAACACGACTGTTGAACACCATCATTACCTGGGTCTTGGGCTTTGCGGCATTAATCGCCGTCCTTTTTCTCATTTTCGGTGGCATCATCTACATTGTTTCCTCAGGGAACAAAGAGAGAGCTGAACAGGCGAAAAAGACTATTCTTTATTCCGTTATTGGCCTAGTCGTAATTGTTTTGTCTTACTTTATCGCCAACATCGTCATCTCTCTTGCCAATCAAATCCCAACTGGCTAAAAACTTTGTCCTGATAAAAATAAGCGGGTTTCATCCCGCTTATTTTTTTGTTCATTTGCATTGAATAAAGAAGTGTTGTGTTGTATATTTTTAGATAAGACGGAGGGAAGTTGTCTATAAAACAAAAGGCTTTGAAGAAAAAACTATTTGCCGTTTCGCTTTTAGCAGTGATGGTTTTTTGTTTGTTGCTGCCCCAAGTTTCTTTTGGACAGCCAGATCCAAACAATCCGGACTTTCAGGAAAATTTACGGGAGCAACAAGCAGCCAGAAGGACCGCTCTGACAGAATGCATGGGCAGAAACATAAGCGACCCTGGAGCAATTGCTTTGGCAACAGTTTATTATGAAACCAATGGGGTACCTAATGTAAATACTTGGTTTGTCAGCCCTTCTGGAGAAACTATCTGTGGCATAGTCGGTGATACCACCGGAAAGGATCCTTGGTCTCCCGAACTTGATAGAGGGATAGACAGATTCAATCGAACAGCTGAAGACGGAAGAATACGATCCTTCCCGCTTGCTGACGGCAACTACACTGTCAAGGTTGATCAAAAAATAGATGATGATTTTAAAGAGTACTTAAATAGATTAACCGGTGACGGTTTCTGGGATAGGGTTGCGCTAGCCAATCCTCTTTTAGGGCCAAGAATCGCTATAACCGAGGGGTTTAAGCAGGCTTGGAACTCTCTTGTTACAGACAACGTAGAGGGTGAGGCTCACTTGGTTGGCCAGGCCACCTTTAAGGTAAAGGACGGGAAAGTATACGACAGCACTGGCAACCAAATCACAAATTATCCTGGAATCAAAGTAGAAGTTAAGGTTGAAATGAAAAACGGCGCGATTGAAAAAGCCGTTAGGACTATGGCTGGCATGGTTTTGGACTTTGTAGTATCTGCTATCAACTGGTCTATAGGCTTGATAAACAAACTGCTAGCTTGGACTCAAGAAACAACGCTTAGAGACAGCGTCAGAGATGCTTGGGTGGCCATGCGCAATATCTCTATATCTTTCCTTATGTTTATCCTTATAATTATTGCTTTTACCAATGCTCTTCAAGTAAGAGTTGAGCAATATGGAGTCGGCCGGATGATCCCTAAGATTATTATTGCCATCATTATGTCTTACTTCAGCTGGCTCATTGTTATGTTTTTCTTTGACTTCACTAATGCCTTGCAACAAGGGGCGTCTTCTCTGGTTAACAATATGCCACAAAACCAATGGGTAACGGTCATGAAAAACAGCACTGGTATATCGGCGTCAAATTTTGCTTCGTCTATAGCTTTACTATTTTTGGCCATTGCCATGCTAGTTGGCATTTTAATTTGCTTGTGTATCCTTATGTTTTCGCTTTTGATTCGTGTGATTGTTCTCTCCTTTCTGCTGGCGGTTGCTCCTCTCGCTTTTATCTGCAACATTTTGCCTTTTACCGAAAGTATGTACAAAAGATGGTGGAGCACTTTCTTTAAGTGGATTTTTATGGGTCCAGCCGTTGTTTTTATTCTTGCTCTTGGGGTTATTTTGGCTGGGGGCGGTAACCCAAATTACGCTGGAAGCCCTCTTTCTGAAACTACTATTACAGATACCGAGACCGGTGTGGGAGCTTTACTAAGTGTTATTATGATGGCCGCCGCAATTTATCTAGCCGCGACAATGCCTTTGAAGTGGGGCGGGGGCATAATGACTGGATGGCAAGGATTGGGCAAAAAGTTAGCCGGCATGGGAAAGAAAGCCGGCGCCCTTGGTTATAATACGGCTATGGATTCAAACAAGGCTACCAGAGGTCTTACCACAACAGGCATAAAATCTTTCTTTAAGGGCAGAAAAGCTGACATTGAAGGCCGCCGAGCGGCTGCAGGGACCGTTATGCGAGCAGGAGCAGCCGACAAGCTTGGTGGAACCGGTCGGTTTATGGCTGGAACGAAGGGGTATCAACAAACTGCCTTACACTCTGCTGCTGTTGACGAGAGATCAAAAGTTTTGGACACTAACAATATGTCTCTGGAAGGACTTAACGGTTTGGTTGAAAATGGCTCAGGCTTAGATCAAGAAGCCGCTGTGCTTGAGCTAGTCAATCGTGGATTGCTACATGCGGATCATCAGAAAGTTTTTAGCAAGTTGGCAACAAAAAATAGTGCTATCAGAAATTCTGCCTTCAAAAACCAGCTTGACCTGGCTATAAACTCTGACGATGCAGACCTAAGACAAGGAGGTCTTCGTGCTGCAAAGAATAAAGCTACTCATGATTTATCTGCGAGATCATTAAAGGGGATTAATGATGCCTTAAGCGGAAACCTTACCCCTCAAGATCAAGAGCTTGCTGCCAAAGCGGTTAATAACTGGACAACAGGCGGGGCGAATAATCAAAAACTTAATGCTATGCAGATTCGTGAGATGAAAAATATTACAGATACAGTCAGAAGCAGGAATGTCCAAGCAGATATCGGCCCTGATGATGAGCATCCTCAACGTGTTCCTGCTATAAGCCCCGATGTTGCAGCAGCAATAGATAGAAGATATGCAAGAATGCAGGCGCCACCGCCACAAGCACCACCATCTAATGACACGTTCCAGGATGGCGGAGGTATCTAGTTTATGCAATACAAAGTTCCACAAAATGTAGATATGCCGGACAGGGTCATCGCTGGAATGACCTTGAGGCAATTTATGTTCCTTCTTGTTGCCGGCGGTATCATCTTGATGCTTAACTATTTGGTCGTTGGCCCAATCCGCTTTCTCTTTTTGCCAATGGCTGTACTTGTTGGTGGAATTGGTGCAGCCCTCGCTTTTTTGAAGATAAACGACCGGCCTCTCGAAATATTTATTACCTCAATCGCCAAGACTTTTATTAACCCCAAAAGCCGGGTCTGGCTCAAAGAAGCTGAAGCCTCTAAGAAAGAGGTTCCTAAGGCCCCGGTAGAAGCCATAACGACCAAGAAGAAAACTCTATCCGAGGAACGCAGCAACTTGCAAACATTGGCCTCCGTCGTTGACTCCGGCGGTTCATTTGACGATCCAACCAGGATCAGCAACCTAAAAAAACGACAAGAAGAAAGCGGAACACTAAAAGACATTATCGCTGAGACCGAAAAACCTTCCGAAAAAATCGGTAGGATCCTAAACGATGCTACGGACTTTGTTGTCGGCCAAAAGAAAGAGCCTCCGGTCAGTAGCGTCGCCTCGGTCCATACCAACAAGTCCGACTTCAAATATGATCAAATGGATCTCAAATCTGAAGCTGAAGCCGAAGCTATTGTAACTGCCGCCAACATGAAAGAAGAAGCTTTTGAGGAAAAGATCGAAGGGGCTCAGATAAAGAAAAATCCTGACCGCTAGAAGCATTTACTTTGAACTAGGTTTCGAGCTAAAATATAAGCATAAATGAAATACTGATGCCAAATCAATCGCCAGACAAAAAGAAAATCACGGCATCTACCCAAAAATTTCTCCCAATAAAAGAAATAAAGGAGGGTGTAGTCGTTATGAATAACGGCTCGTTGAGAGCTGTGATTCTGGTTTCGTCTGTCAATTTTTCTCTAAAGAGTGACCAAGAAAAAGACGCTATGGTTGTCGCTTATCAAAATTTCTTAAACGCCCTTGGTTTCCCCATCCAGATAGCAACCAGGTCGAGACAGCTTCACCTCGATGACTATCTCCAAAATCTGGCAAAACGGATGGAGCAAGAAGACAACGAACTTCTCAGGGCTCAAATAGCTCAGTATATTCAATTTGTCGCTGGCCTTCTGGAAAACGCCAATGTCATGGAGAAAAGATTTTTTGTCATCGTCCCTTACTATCCGGTCGAGATTGAAAAAGTTAACGCCTTCAAAAAGCTTTTTTCTTCTGGCCCCAAGCCAGGGGCAACGGATTTTGAAACTCAAAAGGGAGAGCTCATGGAACGGGTTGATCAGGCCATCTCTGGTCTGTCCAGTGCCGGGCTTCGCTGTGCAGTCCTAAACACTGAGGAGTTGATTGAGCTTTACTATACCGTTTACAATCCAGATACCGCTTCAAGCGAGAAACTGCCTGACGTCGACAAACTAAAATCTCCGATTATTACAACCGAAGGCGGAGCAGGAGAACCAAATGCTTAAAGACTTGTTCAGACAAGGCGGCCAGGCCTCAACCGACCCTCAAGCTCAGGCCAACCAAGAAGCACTAAAGGTCTACCAGGAAGGCGTAACAACCCTAAAAGACATCATCTCTCCGTCTGCGATGGAGATCAATTTCAATTATATCCAACTTGGAAGCTACTTTGTCCGTTCCTTCTTTGTCTTTACTTATCCACGCTACCTTTATACCGAGTGGCTTTCTCCGATTATCAACGCTGACTTCGAGATAGATGCTTCTATCTTTGTTTACCCGGTCGCGACAAAGGAAATCATGCAGAAGCTCAGAACCAAAGTCACCCAACTCGAATCAAGCTACTCCGAACAACAAGAAAAGGGCATGGTTAGGGACCCTGTCCTGGAAACTGCTTATCAGGACGTGGAAGAGCTTAGGGATGTTCTCCAACAAGGTCAGTCCAGGTTCTTCAAGATGTCTCTCTACTTTGCTCTCTACGCCAAGTCCTTGGAAGAGCTTGAATCACTGACCAACCTTCTTGAGTCAACCTTGGGCGGACAACTTATCTTCACTAAGAGAGCTGTCCTTCAACAAGAAGACTGTTTCAATTCCTGCCTGCCGCTCGGCAATGATGATTTGACCATCACCAGAAACTTTGACACCGGTGCCCTCTCAACCAGCTTCCCTTTCGTTTCCAGTGATCTTTCCAATAACGAGGGTATTCTTTACGGCATCAACCGGCATAACAACAGCTTGGTTCTCTTTGACCGCTTTACTTTGGAAAATGCCAATATGGTTGTCCTAGCCAAATCCGGTTCCGGTAAAAGTTATGCCATCAAGCTAGAAGCTCTGCGCTCAATGATGCTCGGTTCGGATATTATCGTTATCGATCCGGAAAACGAATATGAAATGCTATCTGACGCTGTTGGCGGAACCTATCTGAATGTTTCTTTGAATTCCGACTATAGGATTAATCCGTTTGACCTGACTCAGATTGCCCCAGAACACCAAGCTCAGGGCGAAGATGTCCTAAGGAGTAATGTCATTATGCTCCACGGGCTGGTAAAAATCATGCTCGGTGGCAAGCTCACTGCCCTGGAAGACAACATTCTTGACCGGGCTATCATTGAAGCTTATGCTTCGCGCGGTATTACCAGCGATCCGACGACTCAAGGCCTGACACCTCCGCTTATGAGTGATCTTCAAAAAGTCCTGGAGAGCATCAAAGGTGGTGAAGATATGGCCGAGCGGATGAAAAAGTACACCACAGGAACTTTTGCCGGCCTCATGAATCAACCGTCAAATATCAGCCTCGACAATCGGTTTATCGTCTTTTCGATCCGCGACCTGGAAGAAGAACTTCGGCCGATTGCTATGTACATTATCCTCAATTACATCTGGAACAAGGTCAAAAGCGAGCGCAAGAGAAGAAGCCTGATCGTTGAAGAGGCCTGGATTATGATGAAATATGAGGAGTCGGCCCAATTTATCTACTCTATGGCCAAAAGAGCCCGAAAGTATTACCTCGGCTTGACCACTATCAGCCAGGATGTTGATGAATTTATCAGTTCTCCTTACGGTCGAGCCATCATCAACAACACTTCGCTTTCTTTCCTGATGAAACAGCAGCCGGCCAATGTTGACATCATCGCCAGTGTCTTCAATCTGACCCAAGCAGAAAAGTATTTCCTTCTAAATTGCGAGGTGGGGGAAGGTCTCTTCTTTGCCGGCCTAAACCACGTCGCCCTCAAGGTAGTGGCAAGCTACGAAGAAGATGAACTCATCACGACCAACCCTGAGCAGTTAAACGAAATGGAAGCAAACGAGAAAGGCGAAGAAGCCGAAACAGCAACGACGGAGACATGATAGCAAGGAGGAATAGTGCCTGAAGAAGCATCTAGCGGAGGAGGATCTTTAAAGCTAATTGTGTTAGCTGCTGTCGTTTTGGCAGTCCCGCTGGTTATGGTGTTAATTTTCTTTGCGATGTTGATTGACCCAGCAATAAGTTTTGACAACGATACCAATAGCGAGAGTGGCAATAGCTTACCCGCCGTAACTGGGGATGTAGAGTTTTGGGTAACATACTATGACCCAGCCCAAGGAGGAGTAAATGGAGTTGATTGCGGAGGGGCGGCTGTTGATGTCGGACTAGTTTCAAATAGTGGTAGCTCTTGTTTAACGGCTGCTGAACGTGAACAGTACAAGGATAGCCCAACCGGCTATGCTGTTAAATACAAAGGGAAAGTAATCGCAACAGGAGAGTTTGCCGTACCCCAAGTCAATAGATCCCAGGTGGTAGTTCCCCTGATACCTGACAAGGTTGACAAACAAGCAAAAATTATATTACCAGGATATAATAACAATGAACCGGCCGT
>CAYYEV010000014.1:0-9280 GCA_964471065.1 uncultured Candidatus Saccharibacteria bacterium | reverse complement strand
AAAAACCCACCCATTCGACTTTACTGTTAGACGACAAACGAAGGAAGGTTATCTGTTAGCTGATGACCGGAGACCACAAAAAGACCTGCAAGCCGAGGATACTTTTGTCACAAATTATTTATCTGAGTTTATATTTCGTTGAAATTTATTTTTCAGCTGTTTTTGATACTATTATTATAACACTATGTCAAGACCGACTTGTGCATAACTTACCGGGAATCTTTTTTGTCTAGCGGCATCTCGCATTGCTCGACTGCTGCCTCGTTTATGCTGGCAACAGAAGCAACTGAATCTTCGTCGGCCAATCTCATAATTCTGACACCCTGAGTTGCTCGTCCAATCCTGGAAATCGTTGAGAGTGGCACCCGGATAACTTGACCTTTGCCGGAAACAATAATGGCATCATCTTTCGTCGAGGTAATAACTCGGACGTCAACAGTCTTGCCGGTTTTGGCGGTGACAACCCCGATCTTGATCCCAACTCCGCCCCGGTGATGGACCGAAAATTGGTCAAGAAGAGTTCGCTTGCCATAGCCGTGCTCTGTGATAACCAGAAGCTCGCCTTTTGGCAGGACGACATCCATACCAACGACTTCATCACCTTTTTTTAACCTCATCGCCCGGACACCGCGGGCGCCTCTACCCATCGGTCTAACATCGGATTCTTTGAAACGAATAGCTAAGCTATGAGCCGTGGCCATGATAATTTCATCTTTGCCGCTTGTTTCTTTGATCCATTTCAATTCGTCGTTTTTGTCCAAACCGATAGCAATGATGCCGGTTTTTCTGATGTTGGCAAAAGCGCTAATTGGCGTCTTTTTGATCGTTCCTTGCTTGGTGCACATAATCAAGAATTTTTCACCATCGAATTTGTCCAGGTTGATGAAAGTAGCGACTTTTTCTTCCGGAGCTAACTGAATCAGATTAACAACCGGGGTGCCTTTGGCAATCCTTGAAGCCATCGGCACTTCCCAAACCTTAATCACAAAAACGCGTCCTTTGTTGGTAAAGAGAAGAAGGTTATCGTGATTGTTGGTCGAAACTAGCTGTTTGACGACGTCTTCTTCTTTGAGTGAAGTACCGGAAACTCCTTTGCCGCCTCGACCTTGAGCCCTGTAGGTCGAACAGAGAATCCTTTTGATATAACCGCCATTGGTCAGATTGACAAAAACTTTTTCATTTGGAATCAAATCTTCTTCGTTGAATTTATCAAGAGAGGTTGAAATAATCTTGGTTTTTCTCTCGTCACCGTATTTATTTTTGAGTTCTTCCAGCTCTGTTTTGATAACCGATAAGATTTTTTCTTCGTGTGACAAAAGATCTTCCAAGTGAGCAATCAATTTTTTCAGCTCTTCGTATTCGTCTTCAATCTTTTTCCTTTCCAGGCCGGCTAATGTTCGAAGCTGCATCGCCAAAATAGCCAAAGCCTGCGGTTCGGAAAGCTTGAATTTCTTAATCAAATTAATTTTGGCATCATCGGTGTTGGCACTCTTTTTGATTGTTTGGATAACGGCGTCAATATCGTTAAGAGCAATAATCAAACCTTCCAGGATATGAGCCCGGTCTTTCGCTTTTCTTAATTCATATTCACTTCTTCTCGTGATAACAACTTTCCTGTGTTTGATAAATTCTTCAAGGATAACCTTGAGAGTCAAAACTCTCGGTTGGATACCATCAATCAGGGCAACCATATTGACGCCAAAGGAACTTTGCATCGGCGTCAGCTTGTAAAGTTGATTTAGGATTTTGTTGGCATAGGCATCTTTTTTGAGATCAAGAACAACCCGGACCGACTTTTTGCGGTCTGACTCGTCGCGGATATCAGAAACACCGAGAATCTTTTTGTCTTTGACTAGATCGGCAATCTTGGTGATAAGGTCGGCTTTGTTTACCTGGTAAGGAAGCTCTGAAATGATAATTTGCTGGTCACCCTTTTTGCCCTCTTCGATCTCGGCTACAGCCCGCATGACGATTCGGCCTTTGCCGGTAGCATAAGCTTGTCTGATTTCGTTTTTGTCATAGATAACCGCCCCAGTCGGAAAGTCCGGCCCTTTGACATATTGCATCAAGTCCTCGACCGTCGCATCTGGATTATCAATCAAGGAGACAATGCCGTCGGCCAATTCTTTGAAATTGTGTGGCGGAATATTGGTCGCCATCCCGACAGCAATGCCGAGCTGACCATTCAAAAGAAGGTTCGGCATTTTCGATGGTAAAATAACCGGTTCTTTCTGAGAGCCATCGTAGTTTGGAATAAAGTCAACGGTGTCTTTGTCGATATCGGCCAACATTTCTTCGGAATATTTGGTCATCCGGGCTTCGGTATAGCGCATTGCTGCTGCTCCGTCGCCGTCCATTGAGCCAAAGTTGCCTTGCCCGTCTATCTGGGGATAACGCATGGCCCAACTTTGAGCCATCCGAACCATTGAGTTGTAGACGGCCAAGTCGCCGTGAGGATGATATTTACCCAAAACATCACCAACCACCAGACTTGATTTTCTATATTTGGTCGTCGATCTGATACCGAGATTGTTCATGGCATAGAGGATTCGACGATGAACCGGCTTGAGCCCATCACGAACATCGGGCAAAGCCCGAGCAACGATTACACTCATCGCATAATCAAGATAGCTCTCCTGCATTTCGGAATTGATATCACGATCTTTGATATAACCGATCTCGTGACCAGGTAATTTTTCTGGTTTTAATTCTTTCTCTTTTGCCATTTCGCTTTGCTCAATGTAAACTATTTATCCTCTAAATCTTAACTTTCCTTATCTTTTCATTTTTATTTTTTATCTTTAACTTTATCTAGATGTCCAAATTCTTCACATTAGCGGCATGGGTTTGAATGAAACGTTTTCTCGGCTCGACATCATCACCCATAAGGACGCTAAAGACTTCATCTGCCTTTTCGGCGTCTTCGACACTAACTTTGAGCAGGACTCTATTTTCGGGGTCCATTGTCGTCTCCCAAAGTTGTTCCGGATTCATCTCACCCAAACCTTTGTAGCGTTGGATAGAAAGACCGGGAATTTTGGTCGTAGGCTCTGTCGTTTCCTCCCCAACGTCATCGGCCGAGATCTCGTCAGAGTCAAATGATTCGTCTTTTTCATCCGACTCTTCCTCGACACTTTCGCCGATTTCTTTGACAGTGAAGGCCAATTCTTCTTCTTTTTTATCTTCTTTCTCTTTCTTTTTGCCCTGAAGTTCAACGATAATCTCATCCCTCTCGGCATCGTTATAAGCATAGAGCTTCTCTCGTCCTTTTTGAATCTTGTAGAGAGGCGGTTGAGCAATGTAGACATAGCCGCTGTCAATCAAATCCGGGAATTGCCGGTAAAAGAAGGTCAGAAGGAGAGTCCGGATGTGAGCTCCGTCCACATCGGCGTCGGTCATAATAATAATCCTGTGATAACGAAGTTTGGAGAGATCGTACTGATCGCCAATACCAATGCCAAGAGCAATGATAAGAGCCTTGATCTCATCGCTAGAAAGCATCCTGTCTAGACGAGCTCTTTCGACATTTAAAATCTTTCCTTTGAGGGGAAGAATGGCTTGAAAAAGACGGTCTCGTCCTTGCTTGGCCGAACCTCCGGCTGAGTCTCCCTCAACGATATAGAGCTCACTAATCTCTGCGTTTTTACTTGAGCAATCAGCTAGTTTCCCCGGCAGGGTCATGCCCTCAAGGGCCCCTTTTCTGATGACCGTGTCGCGAGCCGCTCTGGCGGCCATTCTGGCTCTAGCCGAAAGAGAACATTTATTAATAATTTTCTTGGCTTCGTTTGGATTTTCTTCCAAATAATAACTAAAGTATTCGCTCAAAACACCAGAAACAATATTAGAAATCTCCGGATTACCAAGTTTGGCTTTGGTCTGGCCTTCGAATTGAGGGCTGGCCAGCTTGACCGATAGGACAGCAGTCAGGCCTTCGCGGACATCATCACCGGTCAGATTGCCTTCGCTTTCCTTTAAGATATTGTATTTTCTGGCATAGTCATTGAGCGACCGGGTCAGAGCAATCCGAAAACCGGTCAGGTGAGTCCCGCCCTCTGGCGTATGGATGTTGTTGGCAAAGGTTTGGACGTTTTCGCTGTAGCCGTCGGTGTACTGAATAGCGATCTCGACATTGGTATTATCGGCCGCTTTTTCGACATAGAAGATGGGATCATTGATTTTTTGTTTGTTGTGATTCAAATGATCGACATATGACTTGATGCCACCTTCAAAGTAAAAAGCATAGGCTCGATTTGTCTTTTCATCGACCAACTTGACTTTGGTTCCTTTGGTTAGATATGACTGCTGGCGAAGTCTGTCCAGAACAGTGGCAAAATTAAATTCGACCGCGTCAAAAACCTCCGGATCGGGCAAAAAGGTAATCTTGGTTCCAGTACTATTTGACGGTCCGACATTTTTGATCGCTCCGACTGGTTTGCCACCGTCCTTAAACTCCTGAACCCACCTTTTACCGTCACGACAGACCTCAGCAACCAGAGAAGTCGAAAGAGCATTGACGACAGAGACACCAACACCATGTAAACCGCCAGAAACTTTGTAACCCGAGCCACCAAATTTACCACCGGCATGAAGGACAGTCAAAACCGTCTCTAGGGCACTTTTGCCGGTCTGTTTTTGTTTGTCAACCGGGATACCACGACCATTGTCTGAAACAGAAACGCGGCCATCTGAATGCAAAATGACTTCAATGCTATCGCAAAAACCAGCCATTGCTTCATCAATGGCATTATCGACTACTTCCCAAATAAGATGGTGCAGACCAGCCGCCCCCGTACCCCCAATGTACATACCCGGACGTTTCCTGACTGCTTGTAATCCTTCTAAGACCTGGATTGACGAAGCATCATATGAAGCTGTTTTTTCTTTATTAACCATTAAACTCAAATCTTTTGGCCACATCAAGCCATTTCTTACGTATAATTCCCTAGATATCGATGTGGGTTTTTAGTTTTTGCCACAAAATAAAAATGACAATAATACCGTATATTATTGTAGCTAATTTTATGCTTAAATGCAAGCTATTTTGTGCTTATTTTTGGCGAGAAAATTAAACCAATTTTTTTCGAATATCAGTCAACTCTTTTTGTTCTTTTTCGGTCGTAAATCTTAGTTTATAGGCCTCTATCTCACGATGGAGCTTGCCAGAATGAAGCCTGATCTTTTCCAAGTTTAACTTTTGTCTCGTTTTAATCCGATCGTATTCGCCGATAGCAATGGTAATTTTCTTTTTGGCATTTTCTCTTGTCTCTTTGATAAAATTTTTCTGCAACTCGTCTAGCTCTTCCCGAATTTTCTTCCGTTCTGCTTCTATCTTTCCCAAGTCATCTTCCAAGCCTTTCAGTTTATGTTTCAAAAAAAGATGAATCTGCGGCTCGGCAGCGGCCAGGCTGTCGTGCTTTCGGACACATTCCCGAAGCCAGGCTTTCTCATCATTCGAGAACTCTAGCTCGGTCATTATTTCTTTGAATTTTTTGTCATCTAGAACCACTTCAAAAACCTTTTTAGTCTTCTTAATTTACTTTTTTCTTTTTCTTCTCTTTTTCTTCGTTCCTCCATTATTTTGACCCCTTGCCAAATCGCTCTGATGTCGGCCCTAGAAAGTGGCTGTCTCAAATGGCTGAATGTTATCAAATCATCTTTGAGCCTTACCTCTAGACTGTCTAGCTGGGGTAAACTCATGGCCTGTTTTAGCTCCAAGACTGAAAGATTTGTCTCTTTTGACATCTCCTCCAAGAATAAGTTGGTATCAGCCAAAACATATCCATAGACAATTTTTGTTAAGTATTCTCCCTTAAGCAAATCCAGATGGAGAAGCTGATCAAGAGACACTTTCGCTTTCCTCAAGTCATTGCCTTCACCTGTTTCAATTACTTTCTGCCTTGCTAGATATTCACCCTGGACCGCCTCCAAAAGCTTGGCAAAATCGGCAGAATTATCAAGAAAATCTTCTCGGCTGAGTAGACCGTCCAGTTTTTCAAGTTCAGCCATTATTTGTTTTTTAACTTTTATTTCTATCTCGTTTGCTAAGACTTCCTCCGAGTCTTCCACCTCCCTGGCAACTTCTTCTTTTTCTCCTCTTTCTTTTTTGACATACTTAAACTCTTTTTCCAGAAAATCTTCTAATTCTACTTTTGCTTGATGGTGGTCCGATAGTTCTTCTATCATCTCCAAGCGAGCTAAGAGCTCAATCGCTTTATCTGGTAAAGGTTCTTTGAGAGTAGACGGATCAATCCCCTCTGCTATTACAGTCAATTTTTGCCTCAAGTTTTCTTTATCTTTTGCTAACTCAGCTTCATATTTGGTATATCTTTGTTCTAACTCAAGTAATGTTAAGTATTTGGGATAGTTGTTTTCGAGCGTCGAGAGTATTTCTTTTGAGGTTTCGTCAGCAAGTTCATGCCGATGGGCTCTGTCAAAAAAGGTTTCAACATCGACCTGGCTATCAAAAAAAGATTCTCCCAAAAGTTGTTTTCTGATCTCAACTTCCGATAGCAAGGGATCTGTTTCTCTTCTTAAAAGTTCTCCGTAGCCGTATTTGTCGCCTTCTTTTTCTTCGGCAAGATGAACTTTAAGGCCAGGCGGGACAGCTTGCTCGACAGAATCTGTTTCACTATCGCCTCTTAGAATTTGTTCATATCCATATTTATCGCCTTCAGCTCCCTTGGCTTCATGGACTTTAAGCCCTGCCGACACCTCCAACTTTTCCGGAGCCGATGTCGCTTCTTCGTTACCTAGAAGAGTCTCTTTGTATCCATATTTATCACCCTTTGTTTCGGACGCTTGATGAACCTGGAGACCTGGTGATATTTCTTTAGAGTTCTCTTGGGACATTGCCACCCTCCACTACCGGGGTAGTCTGGATCGCCATCTTTTGACCAATCTCGGCTTCCACAGATTCTTTAGTCCGTCCATGCTTCAATCTGGCCAGTTGCTTGATTGCTTGGCCAACTTCTTTGTTTGTTCCCGGCGGATAATTGTACCCTTCCATACTAAATGGGCGTGCCGGCTTGCCATCGACCAAAATTCTGGCAACGCTATGATAGTTTTCCATATTGATCAGATCTTGGTCAGTAAAAACAGGGGCGAACTGTTTCGACAAATATTCGGCATCATCGTTACCGACTCGAAAGGAGATCAGGCTGCCGACATTACCAAAAATGGAGTTGCGAATTTCTTCACGAATCTGGCCAATGTATTGGTTGGTTACAGTCAGATTTAATTTAAACTTCCTCGCTTCCGATAAAATCTGAGCAAAGGTGTCGGTGGCAAAGTTTTGGAATTCATCGACATAGAGATAGAAGTCCCTTCTCTGTTCCTCCGGTGTGTCGACCCGGCCCATCGCTCCCATAAAGATTTGAGCAACTAAAATCATTCCCAAAAGCTGCATATTGATTTCGCCAACCTGACCCTTGGACAGGCTGACTAAAAGGATCTTGCCCTCATCCATAATCTGACGCATATTGATGGAAGATTCGGTTTGGCCGAGGATGTTTCTCATCGTCATATTGGTCATAAAGGCACCAAATTTGCCGACAAACCAACCAAGCATTTCACTTTTGTGATAATCGCTTGTCTGCCCCATTTCGTTGATCCAAAAATTCCTAACAACCGGGTCAGTCACGTATTTTAGTTTCTCGGCCAAAAATTTATCATCGGTAAATATCCTTGGCACTTCGATAAAGGTCCCGCCATTTGGGTCGGCCATAAGAGCAAGGGCGGCATTGCGGAACCAATGCTCAAATCTTGGGCCCATGATGCCAGTGTGACCTGGGTCATAGAGACGATAAAGCATAGCAATTGCTTCCTGAATAACAAAGTCTTTTTGCTCTTGAGTTTTGGCCGAGAAGAGATTGAGTCCAAGTGGCCGCTCGATATCCGAAGCATCAAAAAGGATGACATCCTCTGCTCTTTCTTTTGGGATATTTGGCAGGACATGCTCCTCCAAGTCCTGGCCATGAGGATCGATATAACAAACGCCTTTACCTTCTCTAATATCGGAAAGGAGCATATTGACCATCGTGGTCGTTTTGCCTGAGCCGGTTTGTCCAACCATATAGACGTGGCGACGACGGTCGTTTTCGGAAATTCGGATAACTTTATCTTCGCTCCGAAAATTGCTATGACCGATAATGACACCGGTGTTGGAAGCGAAAGTCGGCGGAGCCGCTTTCTTTGACGGCAGCCAGCGGATACCCGGGGTCTCAACCAAAAAGTTCGGCAAGTGGAAAATTGTCGCCAACTCTTCCGTGTTCAAAACCAAATCATACGATGGCTTTTTCCAAATAGCGGTAAACTGCCGGAATAAATGCTTCATAAAGAATCTAAAAATATAGTCGGTAACCAAAACCTCTGGGTTTCTTGCCTTGACTAGTTTGAAACTATTTAAACTCCTATCGCCGAATTGAACAAAGGAAGATTCAATTTCTTTCAAAAGGATATCCGAACGATTCTTAGTCGCTGTCGAGACAACCACCCGGACAGTTGTCTCGAACATTGGTTTAGCCGCTTTTCTTTCAATTGCTTTGACCCTCTCTTCCTCAATTGGAGTCAAGCGCGGTGGAGTCTGGGCTTCCTCTGATTTCTTTTCCTTGACCATGGCCAAATCATACATATCTCCTAGAACATTTTTTTGTTTTGATTTGCCAGAGTGCATCGACTTGGCCATTTTGAAAGCTTTTTTCGGATATTTTTTGTCAGCCGGACGGAAAAGAACTTGGATCGCCGCTCCTTCCAACTCATGATAAGTCTTGAAGGGATAATAAAAACTCTGCCTGCCTCTAAGCTCGCCGCCGGAGATACTTTCTATCCCCCAGGATGGATTAAAAATGTTGTGTTCCTCGACTTCTTCGATGACAGCATCGGTATATTGAGCGCTAAGACTATCTTTCAAAAGATCCTTGTATTTATACGGAGCGACTAGATAGAAAAAAATTTCTTTATCTTTGGTCACAATTTCGGCTACGATATGAGGTGCTCCCATCATCTTTCCTTTAAGAAAACCGGTAAGACACTCAAGTTGGAATAAAAAGTTTCGGCGATCGAAATAACTTCTTTCAAAATATCTCTTCTGTCTCTACTGCCAAGGCCGGTCTCTTTGTCTATCGCCCCACTATCCCTAGGGATAGTAACCAGAAAGGGAACCATTTTGAGCGAACGTTCAACCTGTTTTTTCCAGTATTTGCTTCGCCGGTAGAAGAAAAAGGTAACGGCAAAAGCAGTGATAAGAACAAGAACTATTAGAATAAGCCAAGCGATAGAAATC
>CAYYEV010000013.1:9065-9308 GCA_964471065.1 uncultured Candidatus Saccharibacteria bacterium | reverse complement strand
CATCTTTCGATTTAGCAGAGACCTGTGTTTTTGATAAACAGTCGCCTGGGTTCTTTCGCTGCGGCCGGCGCAAAGCGCCGGCAGGGCATATCCCGAAGTTACGCCCGTTGTATTGCCGAGTTCCTTAACGAGGGTTCTCCCGAGCACCTTGGTATACTCTACCCATCTACCTGTGTCGGTTTGCGGTACGGGCGCCAAAATCTATTAATCTGCAGCTTTTCTAGTCTGTGTCTTCAGTCGAAT
>CAYYEV010000013.1:8632-8930 GCA_964471065.1 uncultured Candidatus Saccharibacteria bacterium | reverse complement strand
CCTGTTGTCCATCGCCTACGCCTTTCGGCCTCGGCTTAGGCCCGACTAACCCTGGGACGATTAACGTTGCCCAGGAAACCTTGGATTTATGGTGGGCAGGTTTTTCACCTGCCTTATCGTTACTCATGCCAACATTCTCACTTCTATACGCTCCACCAAGCTTTCCAGCTTAGCTTCACTGCAGTATAGAACGCTCTCCTACCACTCCGTACTTTGTACGAAGTTCGTGTCTTCGGTACTATGCTTAGCCCCGTTATATTTTCGGCGCAAAATCACAATAGACCAGTGAGCTATTACG
>CAYYEV010000013.1:7986-8622 GCA_964471065.1 uncultured Candidatus Saccharibacteria bacterium | reverse complement strand
CTTCTAAGCCAACATCCTGGTTGTTTGTGCAATTTCACATCCTTTTCCACTTAGCATAGATTTAGGGACCTTAGACGACGATCTGGGCTGTTTCCCTTTTGAGCGCGGAGCTTAGCCCCCGCGTTCTGACTCCCGTAGTAATAGCCTTTGGTATTCGGAGTTTATTTAGGTTTGGTAAGCTTGCGCCCCCTAGCCTATTCAGTGCTCTACCCCCAAAGGTTAATTTACGAGGCTAGCCCTAAAGCTATTTCGGAGAGAACCAGCTATCTCCAAGTTCGATTGGAATTTCTCCGCTAACCACAGGTCATCCCCCAGATTTTCAACTCTGGTGGGTTCGGCCCTCCACGACCTTTTACAATCGCTTCAGCCTGCCCATGGTTAGGTCACCTGGTTTCGGGTCTAATCCGTGCAACAATTTGTTCGGCCATTTAAGCCTTGCTTTCACTTTGGCTCCACCCCTTGGGTTTAACCAAGCTGCACAAATTAACTCGTTGGCTCGTTCTACAAAAAGCACGCCATCACCCCGCTCATAATTTACCACTCAATGGAAAACTATTTATTCCGTCATAATCCAACTTTGTTTGCATTCGCGGACACTGGTCCGAATAGGACCGAGCTATTCGCTCGAGTGTCCGC
>CAYYEV010000013.1:0-7976 GCA_964471065.1 uncultured Candidatus Saccharibacteria bacterium | reverse complement strand
TCAGGCGGGGTTCTTAATTTTTATTCAATTTTAAATTTATAAATTGAATTTGATTAAAAATTTCAAATTAAAAAATAAGAATTGCACTTTGTGCACAAAGTGCTGGGCTCTGACTCATTGTAGGCATATGATTTCAGGTTCTATTTCACTCCCCTCACCGGGGTTCTTTTCACCTTTCCTTCACAGTACTAGTTCACTATCGGTAGATTCAAGTATTTAGCCTTGGATGGTGGTCCACCCAGCTTCCGACAGAATTTCACGGGTTCCGTCGTACTCAAGTATAAACGCATAAGGACAAAGAATTTTTACGTACGGGGCTATCACCCTCTATGGCCGTCCTTTCCAGGTTCGTTCCACTAATTCTTTGTTTTGTAACCTTATTCAAGAATTACGGTTCTTGATCACAGAACAAGCCTTAGTTTGCAAGTTTCTTAGTTTTTAGGTTAGTGAGTTTAACTTACCAACTTTCCGACTTTTCGACTTATAACTAAGCCCAGTTCCATGCTCGGAATAAATTCCGAGTGCATTTATCTTACGACCCTTTTTACACAACGCCCGTAAGCTTATACATGTAAAAAGTTTAGGCTCCGCCGCTTTCGCTCGCCACTACTGACGGCATATCGTTTGATTTATTTTCCAGCGGCTACTTAGATGTTTCAGTTCACCGCGTTCCCTACATTAACCTATGGATTCAGTTAATGTTGATTGGACATGACTCCAACCGGATTGCTCCATTCGGATATCCCCGGATCAAAGCTTGTTTGTCAGCTCCCCGAGGCTTATCGCAGACTACTACGTCCTTCTTCGGCTTGAATCTCCAAGGCATCCATCATATGCCCTTACTTGACTTAATTTGTCATGAGTTTGTTTTCTCGTTTGAAATTGCTTCCAACAAGTCCGATTTACATCGAAACTGCTGGAATATTCATTCATGTCAACTGGTAGTTTGTAACTACCAGCGTTTACCCTATTTCTAGTTGATGTTTTTTGGGTATACATCAACTCGATATTTACTTGTCAAAGTTCTGCCTTGTCCCGCACATTTCAGCCACCAATCTTTTAATTTTGACTTCCCTCAACTTCTATCACGCGAGCTTGCCTTATTTGTCAAAATTAGTGGTTTAAATGTGCGGGGTCGTCTTCTCATTCGAACGTATCAACTTGACGCGTTCAAGGAAAAAGACGATTTTATGATTTAAAAAACCCGCTCGAGGCGGGACAATTTTGAACACAACTTAAACTATTGGTCTAGCTAGAGTCCGCACCTCTTGAGTTTTTTAGTTGTTTCCATTGTTTTGTCCCTCTTTATGGGCTAGCTCTCAGTATACCAATTTTGCAAATCTGTTGCAAGGGTTTTAAACTAACTCAAAATTAATAAGTAAAAAGTAATAAATTTTTAACCGATTTTTGATTTGACTCGCTCTAGAATCGTATCCAAAGTAACATCTGACTTGATCAAGTAATCAAAGGTTTCTTGTTGCATTGCTTGCAATATGTCCTTGCTGTCACCAAGATTTGACAAGATGACAACAGGAATTTCTCGGGTTTCGTTGTTTGACCGCAAATTACGGAGCATACTCATCCCGTCCATAATCGGCATAATAACATCAAGCAGAATAATGTCTGGCTTTTGCCTCTTCACCGCTTCCAGGCCTTCTTGGCCGTTTCTGGCAACCTCAACCTCATAGCCTTCTTTGACAAACTTTTGTTCCAAGGCTGTCGAAAGTGGCGTTTCGTCTTCTACGACTAAAACTCTTTTTCCCATATATTTATATTATCCTTTTCGTTCAAAATGCTGATCGATGTCATCGATAATCGTGTCTAAGCTGTTTTCTGCTTTGACATAGTATTTTTCGATTCCCATTAGATAATAAGCGTTTACTTTTTTGTCGTCAACGGAATTTGAAACAACAAAGACAGGGATATTCTTCCAGTTGGAGCTATCTTTCATTTTTTTAAGAAAATCTAATCCAGTTTCATTGTTTAAGAGATAATGATCAAGCCAGATAGCATCGACGCTGCCAGTTGCACTTAAGGTATTCAGAGCCTCATCTGCAGAGGTTGCCATCAAAACCTCGTATTCTTGCTTTCTAAGCGAAATACTGATTGCCTTTCTCAAAGAAGTTTCATCCTCGACCACCAATATTTTTTTATCTGCCATTTTTTCTCCTTCCTAAGTTTTCTTGCCAAAATTATAACATTATTCCAGTGGTTTAGAACCAGCTTTTTGCTTCATTCCGGTCATTGGTAAACTGACATAGAAAGTGCTACCCTCACCTTCTTTGGACTCGAACCAGATCTTGCCATTTGACTGTTCAACAATAGACTTAACTATATAGAGACCGAGTCCATTTCCTTCTGTATCAAGAGCTTTGACGTTGTCAGCCCGAAAGAGTTTAGAAAATATCTTGTCCTGTTGCTCCTGCGGAATACCAAAGCCAGTATCCGTAACCGAGATCAAAAGGCTTTCAGTGTCACGACGAATTGTTATCGTTACTTTCCCTTTACCCGGAGTATACTTAACCGCATTGGTGATAAAGTTCTGCAAAATAATTCTAGTCAGTTTCGGATCAAGCATTAGTCTAGGCAGTTGGTCATATTTCTCAAAGATTTCTATCTGCCTTTCTTTGATCTCCGGCTCAAGTTCTTTGATAATGTCTTGGGCTATCTCTATAATATTTGTCGGCTCTGGATCAACCTCAAATGTTCCAAGCTCAATTCTCGAAACATTGAGAAGTGAGTTGACCAGAGCAACCATCCGTTTGTTACCCTTATATATCTCCTCGAGATACTCTTTTTGAGTGTCATTTATTTTGCCGGCATCTTGGTTCAACAACATCTCGGTAAACCAACTGATGGACGATAGGGGTGTTCTGAGTTGATGGGAAGCCAGGGAGACAAACTCTGATTTGGCCCGGTCGACTTCTTTGGCCTTGGTAATATCTCTTTCAATACCGACAAAGAAAATAACGTCACCGTTTTCGTTCAAGATCGGGGAAACAGAGAGGGAAGCATCATATTCTTGACCGCCCTTTCTTTTATTTTTGAGATCACCATTGAAGATAAGTTTTTCCACGCTGATAGTGTGCCACATCTTTTCATAAAATTCTTTTTCCATCAGGCCACCCCAGAGCTCTTTGGTTCCGGCCTTCTTGCCAACTACTTCTTCCGCTTTGAAACCAGAAATACTCTCTGATGATCTATTGGCATAAATGATAATCCCTTCCGTATCGGTAATAATAATTTGATCCGAAGCATGTTCCACCGCCAGTTGGAACTTTCTTAGATTGCTGGCGTAGTCTTCCAGTTTTTTCTCATACTGGACTCGTTCTGATAGATCTTTTATCGAAAGAAGAAGATATTTTTGGACATCGACGTTGAAAACTCGGCCAACAATCTCTACCGTAATCATGTTTTGACCGACAGCAAGCCTGCCTTGAGACACAGACAAACCAACGGTAGCTAAAGTTCGCAAAAAGCCTTGGATAGTAATGTCGTCCATGCCGCGCAAGATATTTATCGGGCTACTCAGAAGATCACTGTTTTCATTTATGTAGTAGAGGTTTTTGGCTGCATTATTTGACTCAACGATTTCTTTCCACTGCCAATTTTTATCTAGCTTGATCAAAAATAACGGCATAACATTCTCGTTAAAGAGCATTTGGTATTTGGTATCACCTTCAAACTGCTTTTGGCGAGTTTTGACGAGCCTTCTAAAAATATAAACGGCAACAAAAACGGCAAAGACAGCCACGCCATAAAGAGCTGCCAGATAAATGTTCCTTGAATTAGTCGCAGTTGAGTTGATATTCCGGTCAAATTCGGATTCGATGTAAGCGATTACCGCTCCATCATATCTTTTGATGCTATAAGTACCCTTGGCTTTTTGATCGTTTAGATACTGGATACCAACCAAATCATCGTCGGTGCTGGGAAGTTGAACATTGTCGACATCTTCATGCACTGATAATTTGAGCCGAATGTCTTCTCCAATACTCTGAATTCGTTCCTGGTTAAGATAATTACCCATAACCATAAAGCCAACGGCGGGCGGATTTTGATCACTCTTGGTTACGTTTGAAATCGAACTTAGAATAACATTTTTGTCATACCGGCTGACAATCGCCTCCTGCTCTGTCAGCTCTAGCTTATCGGCTTCAAACTTGTTGACTGAATCAACAATCGCTTCCTTGAAAGAGTCACTGATGTTTTCCGCCGTTTCTTCTCCATTCTCATCCATCACCCTGGCGTAGAGAATTTTTTTATCTTTGTCTAGCATCACAAAGTAGTCAAGGTCAAGATTCGTCAGCATATCCGACAAAACATTTCTTTCAAGATATGACTGGTCGTCATCCGCGATAAAAGCATAGGAGTCATCCCAAAACGCCCAGTCTTTAGTTTGTCCGTTTAGGAAATCGCCTTGCTTTTCGACCGCTCTTTGGACAGAGGCCATTTTGTTGTCATAATCTTCTTCTTCGACTTTTTGGAAGCCGGCCATGATGACAGATTGCGACAAGATATAAATAGCGACGGCAAAGATGACAAAAATCCCGCCGGCAATTAATATTAACTTCAAGAGAAGATTCTTACCCATACCCTCCTAGCTTCATTTATTATCGTACATTTCAAGGTGCAAATACAACTACAATAAAGGGGTGCCGATAGGCACCCCTTTATTTGAGGATAGATAAGGGTTTAGTGGGATTTTAATGGATGTTAAAATTCCGTGACCTCAATATATAATATGAAGCTGAGAAAAAGCTTAGAAGCAAAAGCCCCACGCTAAAAGTGGGGTACTTGCTTTGGTGGACCTAACCAGACAGCTCTCGAACTTTTGTCAAGTTTATGGTCTGGTAGGTTTTACCACTACCATTTTCGCACATTTGGCGGAGGAGCTGAAAATGGTCGAGCCAATGTCGTTTGATGAGCTGATGAATCTCAAGCATCAGCTCATCAATCCGTCAGAACCACTCCAGCGATTGCTGGATAATCTTGATTCTGTTTGATTGCTTTTCGTCCTTTTGGACTCGTCAGCATGAACACTCATTCATGTAAGCGAAATGACAAGCAGACTTGGGCACGTGGCCCCAAGGCAGCCGGTCGAAAAACCCGGACTGCCTGTCGGATGGCGACCGCTATTGGCGGAGATGTAGCCGCTCGCTCAGTCGACGCCAGCCACGGTCAAGCATGCTGGGTTGAACCATGAACCCCTCGCCGTACGGCAGGATCACCACTTCTGCACCACTTGCGAGCAGTTGATTTGACACAACGAGCTGCTCACCGATCAGGTGACCAGTGATCTCGTCCTCTCGCTGAAGGGTGATTGAGTTCTCGCCCCTCACACGCTCCGTGCTCAGGATGAATGTAGGCATTTTCACCTCCTCGCATAATGCGCGGATGCAGGCGTTGAGTTGATGGTACTCAGGACGCGTTCTGCCATTCGGGCAGCTTCCTGATTTCGAGGATGTGCTCGATGGACAGCTCGTCCTTTGTGACACCGTGCTCGTTGCACCACTTCTCGACCACCGCATCTCGCCCGAGGATCTTGCCTTGGTGCTGGGGTGCGGATGCGAGTAGCTGGTCGCGCACTCTATTGGACATCTCGTCGCCCATGATTACTCCTAGTGCCGGTTGTCTGCTTGTCAAAATACTTAGTGGCTAGGGCTAGGAATAACCAAGCCTCCAGCTCTCCAAGTGGTGCCTATTATACGATGATATTAGTAATCCGTCAACGAATCATCCTTGGTGTGGCATCAAAAAAGCCCGGCATCTAATGTTGGATGTTGGGCTTTACATCAGTACGTTCGTACTAAAATGCTTATGCTTGGTGGTGTGTTCTCGCTCAAGCTCGAACTATTTTTGAACAAAATGAATGCTAATGTATGCGCCGCCGAAGGTGGCGCTACTTCTCTTGCTGGTTTTTAATAATACTTTTTGCGCCAAAGGCGCAAGCGGGCGTTGGAAAAAAGTTTCCCTCCCCACACCCCTTCCTCTTTTTGCACGCCCGCAAAGGAGCGAGGAGAAAAGAAAGAAAATTTCCAAAGGATCTACAATTCACATGATTGTTGATGTATAATGAATTTATGGAATCGATAATTAAGGTTGAAAATTTGATAAAAATTTATCACTCAGGTAATAGTGACATCAAAGCGCTAGATGGCATATCCGTGGAGGTGGCAGCAGGGGAGTTTTTGATGATAACAGGCAGAAACGGATCGGGAAAATCAACTCTGTTACACCATATAGCGTTACTCGATTCGCCAAACAGCGGTCAGGTAATTATTCAAGGCCAAAAAACCTGCCATTTATCAGAAAAGAAACGCACCGATCTACGACTTTGCCAATTGGGCTATATTTTTCAAGAATACGCCTTAATTTCAGAGCTTTCGGCTCTGGAAAACGTCATGCTGCCCGCAATGATGGTCGGTAAATCTAAAGTAGCAATGAAAAAGGCTAATTTTTTATTGGATAAGGTCGGTCTTAAGAATAAAGAAAATCGTCTTCCCTCTGAACTTTCCGGTGGCGAGCAGAAACGCGTTGCTATTGCTCGCGCTTTAGTAAACGAACCTAAAATTATTTTTGCTGATGAGCCGACTGCTAATTTGGACACCGCTGCCGCAAAAAGCGTATTGGAGATTTTCAAAAATCTGAACGAGAAAGAAGGTATTACGATTGTAATGGTAACACATGAAGCGGAGGAGCTAGTCTATGCAAGCCGCAAAATTCAACTCTCCGATGGGAGGCTAGTATGAAAAGTCAAGCTAGATTGCCTTTTTATTTGACAATGAAATATTTGCAAAGAGGGCGCAAATGGACGCTTTTTCTGATTTTGTTCCTGATGTCTGTTGCTTTTGTCAATTTGATTTTTATCTCTTCATTATTCAATGGGATTATCGAAGGTACCAACAATCAAATAATTAATACTATGACAGGCAATTTCTATATTGCGCCCAAAGCTGGAGATGAATTCATTATTGGTAAAGAAAAAGTATTGTCAGATGTTGGTTCTGTTGACGGAATTATTGGCGTAAGTGCACAAACTTATGTGCCAGCTCAGTTAAAATATAAGGAGATATCAGGGAGTTGGCAAATTCTCGCCATTAATCCCAAAGATGAAGCTGGGGTGACCGATGTCTCACAAAAAATAATTGAGGGAGCATACCTTGACGAAGATGACGATGACCAAATTCTGATTGGCAGACAAATCGCCGGTGGCGAAGGCGTGGAACAAAATGCTTTCTCGTTCAAGGGAGCAAAAGCTGGAGATAAAGTAAATTTGATTACCAACGGAACGGCAAAAGAATTTACTATAAAAGGGGTCTTTCAGACCAAGTTTTTGCCGTCTGACGAACGGGCATTTATTACCGAGGAAGCCCTTAAAAATATAATGCCGTCGCTAGATGGTAAAGCCAGTAATATAACTATCAAAATTAACGATCCAAAAAATGAACAAGCTGTTCTATCGCAAATAAGAAGCAAAAATATTGATGGCGATATCTATACATGGCGAGAGGTAGCAGGACTCATGAAGTCAGTTGGTGAAAGTTTTACAAGCATCAATATTTTGATGACTTTTGTCGGCATTTTAATTGCCGCAGTAACTGTCTTTATCGTGATTTATGTTGACATCGTAAACAAAAGAAAGCAAATCGGAATTTTAAGAGCAATCGGCATAAAGCCGTACATTATTATTTCAAGTTATGTCATATTGTCGGCTGTTTATTCGGTCATCGGCGTTTTGATTGGTAGTGCTATTTTCTATTTTATTCTGGTTCCGTATTTTGGTGCGCATCCGTTTTCTTTGCCGATTTGCGATGCGACACTTGTTTTAAGCAAAACAGATTATATCGCTCGTGCAGAAATGATAATGTGGGTTTCCGTAATATCAGGATTAATTCCTTCCGCCATAATTACCAGAACGAAAATGTTAGATGCGATATTAGGAAGATAAAATATACAATATTACCAAACTTGTT
>CAYYEV010000012.1:10253-10977 GCA_964471065.1 uncultured Candidatus Saccharibacteria bacterium | reverse complement strand
GGAGGGGAAATGGCCGAATTAAAGATTGAAAATTTATTAGAGGAAGTAGTCAAAAAAGATTCCTCTGATTTGCATTTGACTGTTGGAGTTCCGCCGACTTTGAGGTTAGATGGAGCTCTAAAGCCGATGGAGCTGCCAGCCTTAAAAGAAGCAGACGTAGAAAAACTGGTCATGTCCATCTTGAACGAAACTCAAAAAGACATTTTGGCCAAGGACAAGGAAGTTGACTTTTCTTTTGCCTTTGGTGATGTCGCCAGGTTTCGGGCCAATGCTTATCACCAAAAAGGTAACCTGGGTTTGGCTCTTCGCTTAATTCCGGTCAAGATCAGGACGATAGACGAGCTGGGCTTACCGGCGGTTATCAACAAATTCACTGACCTACCCAGAGGTCTGGTCCTCTGTACCGGCCCGACCGGCTCAGGTAAATCTACCACCTTGGCCGCAATGGTTGACAAGATCAATTCCGAAAAGGCTTTGCATATCATCACGATTGAGGATCCGATTGAATATACTCACAATCACAAAAAATCAATCGTTGACCAGCGAGAAGTCCATTATGATACCCGTTCTTTTTCCGCAGCTCTTAGAAGTGCTCTTCGTGAGGATCCAGACGTCGTTCTAATTGGTGAGATGAGGGATCTCGAGACGATTGCTTCAGCTATTACTATCGCCGAAACGGGACATCTCGTCCTGGCCACACTCCATACCAACAATGCGGCTCAGT
>CAYYEV010000012.1:0-10238 GCA_964471065.1 uncultured Candidatus Saccharibacteria bacterium | reverse complement strand
CGTATCATCGATGTTTTCCCGCCATATCAACAACAGCAAATTCGGGTTCAGCTTTCCAACATTCTCCAAGGCATTATTTCTCAGCGATTGATTCCGGCTATCGGTGGTGGACGAGTTGCTGCGGCTGAGCTTCTGGTCTCAACGCCGGCAGTTCGAAATATCATCCGGGAAGGCAAGACTCATCAGCTGGATGCTGTCATTCAGACCGGGGCTGACCAGGGTATGGTGACGATGGACAAAGCTTTGGCGACTTTGGTCAAACAAGGACGGATTACTGCCGATGAAGCCAGAGGTTATGCCATTGATGTTGAGGAATTGAATAAGCTACTACACGGATAAAAAATGCAAGATTTCGAGTACACAGCCAAAACAAAAGAAGGTGAAGTTCAGAAAGGAGTCGTCGAAGCAGACAGTGAGTATGCTGCGGCCAAGGTTCTCTTTGGCAAGGATTTGATAGCGGTCAAAGTTCGAGCTAAGTCAGACAAGGGACTTTCTTTTTTCAAAAAGCTTTCATCCAAAGATAAAGCCTTTTTGATGCGTCAATTGGCGACGACGATTAATGCTGGCTTGCCTATCTCCCAAGCTCTAAAGGTTTTGGGCAACCAGACAAATAATAAAAAATTAAAGAATATTATTTCTCAAATATCAAGTGATGTTGAAGGAGGCCAATCTCTTTCGACTGCCTTTAGCCGTTTCCCAGAAACTTTTTCCCAGATGGACATTACTTTGATTGAGAGTGGCGAGACAAGCGGGACATTGGACAAGGTCCTAATACGGGTAGCAAACACAATGGAAAGCAATTACCGGATAAAGAAAAAGATTCGAAGCGCTATGGCTTATCCCGGATTTATCCTCGGCGTCGTTATCGTCGTTTTAATTGTGATGAATATCTACGTTTTGCCGCAGATGGGGACTCTATATAAAGAATTTAATGCTACCTTGCCTCTTCCAACGAGGATAGTGATGGCTATGAGTAAAGCCTCGACCAATTACGGCATCCTTCTTGTCATCGCTATTGTAGCTGCCGTGACTGGGCTTAGACTTTATGTCAAAAGGACAAAAAATGGCCGGAGTATCTTTGATACAATCAAACTGAAAATACCTGTTTTGGGGGCGTTCATAAAAAGTCTTTATTTAAGCCGTTTCACTACTACCTTATCAGGGTTGATTGCTTCCGGTGTCTCTCTGGTCGAAGCAATCAATATCACCTCGAGAGCTATCGGCAATATTCATTATGAAGAAACTTTGGGCGAGTCAAGTGAAAAGGTCAAAGGCGGTGTCCCTCTATCGGAAACTTTGAAGGAATCCGAGCTTTTTCCGCCGATTGTCCCTCAGATGATTAGCGTCGGCGAGCAAACCGGTGAAATGGATGGGATGCTAGAAAACCTAGCCAACTATTATGAAGAAGAAGTTGATAACTTTGTCAAAAGCATGACTAGCATCATTGAGCCGGTTTTAATTGTCGTTATCGCTGTTCTTGTCGGTGGGATGTTGGTTTCCGTTATGTTGCCAATCTATAGTTTGGGTAAAGTTATCGGATAAATTACTATTGACAGCAAAAAAGAAAGTATAAATAATATTACTAGGTAAAAATAAAAAGGAAAGGAAAAATGAAAAACAAAAAAGGGTTTACCCTTATAGAGCTTATGGTAGTAATGGCCATTATTGCCATTTTATCTGTCCTTATTGTGGCAGCGATTCAAGCCGCTAGGAGATCATCGGTTGAATCTCAGAACAGAGGCAACGCTAAGACAATTGAAACAGCACTTGAAGCTGTCTCGGCAAGAAATGGCGGTGTTTATTGCGGTGTACAAAGTATTACCTGCGGAAATACTTCTTTGACAGCCGTTGGTACGCAACTTGTAGCTGCTGGATTTCTAAGTCAGAACGTTGAAGGCAGTTGTGCTGGGATAACTCAGATCAACCTTCAAGCAAGTACATTCACAATTTCTGTTCCTAAGTATGACTGTACTACGGCAGCGCCAATACAAACAATAACTCACTAAGATGCTAGTAAAAAAGAGCACATCAGTGCTCTTTTTTAAATTGGATAAAGAAAAGTAAAAAGTTTATTATAAAGTAGTGATAGAATTATTAATCTTTATTATTGGCTTGTGTATCGGTAGTTTTATCAATGCTTTCCAGTATCGGCAGGAAATTAGACGCAAAAATACCGGTCGTTCTTTTTGTCCTAAGTGTAAGCGTCAGCTAGCTTGGCATGACCTGATCCCTGTTGTCAGCTGGATTATACTTCTGGGCAAGTGTCGATATTGCAAAAAGCAAATTTCTACCCAATATCCTCTGGTTGAACTTCTGACCGGTACGCTTTTTGTCGCTTTTGGCTTGAAGTCAGGCTTTATAGCTAAATTTAATGATTTGCTATTAGGAAACTACGGGTCGTTCGAAGGCGAAATTGTTACAGAATTTTCCAAATTTTTCTGTCTTGCCTTGATAATATTTTGTTTTGTTACTCTTGCTCTGCACGACTACAAAACAAAATACATTTTGTCAGCTCTTGTTTATCTGGCCATTGTTGCCAGCGGAGTGCTTTTACTTTTGAACTATCATGATGTTTGGTCTTTTTGGCCAATATTCAAATATTTATATCCCTATCTTATTCCGGCTATCATAGCGAGCGCTATTTTTTACTTGATTTATGCCCTTTCTAAAGGTAAATGGATGGGAGCAGGAGATATCGAGATTGCCTTTCTGATAGGAATTTTTCTAGGTTGGCCAAATACATCCGTTGCTTTTTATATTGCTTTTGTTTCCGGAGCAATTGTCGGAACAGTCCTTCTTATTACTCAAAGAGCAAAACTAAAATCCGAAGTGCCCTTTGGTCCTTTTCTAATTGCCGGCACTCTAACTGCTTATCTTTTTGGGGCACAAATTATCTCGATTTATGATAGAATATTCTTAGGTTTTTAGCTCGGAGGGGTTATAAAAAAGAGAGCCTTTACTTTGGTAGAGATGATGGTGGTCATGGGCATCATGGCTATCATGACAATGGTTGGTGCCTTTGCTCTTTTGTCGGCCAAAGATGCCGGTATGGTAGATAGTGCAGCAGAAAACCTTTTGAATTCTATCCAAGAAGCTCAAAACAAGGCCATCGCCATTGATAGTGAGGCTGATGCTATTCCTAAAATTTGGGCCTTAAATATCAACAAATCTACAAAAAGCACTAAACTTGTAAGTTATAAAGAAAAACCCTGTACTCCCACGAGTTCCTTGGCTACGTCAACAGCCAAGGACATTCAAAATGACGAGCTTACAAGGATGAATTCTGTTACCTATGAAGCTTATAATGGCAGTAATTGGTCGACGCTTTCTTCTGGAAATGACCTATTTATTGATTTCAGCACACCTTTTGGTTGGGCTTATGCAACAACAAATACAACCGATAACCTAGCTACCGGTTGTCATTGGAAATCAAACACTCCAATCAACGATTACTCGTTGATTGATTCTGCAAATAATGTTTTTAGTACTCGTTCAGCTATTAGGATTAAACTTACGTATAAAAACGTAACTAAGTATGTGGTAGTACAGAAGAATGGTGATGCCTATATACAATAAAAAAGGTCAAAGTATTGTTGAGGTGCTTGTCGCTCTAAGCATCCTTATTATTGTTTTTACCTCTGTTGTTTTGCTAGTAACAGTTTCATTAAGGCAGATTTCTGATTCTCGTGATAGAACGGTTGCCATTAGCTTGGCCCAAAGGGGAATTGCGGAAGGAATGAAACAATTGCAAAGCGATTGCAGTATCACAGGAACATCCTCATATACATATGGGATAGATGGGCTTCAAGTTGTAGTTACGAGCGACAATTCGGCCTGGAGCATTCCTACAAGTGCTGGCAGCACAACCGCTCAAACTATTAGCAGCACTCGTTTCATTAAGTTAAATGCAAAAGTGACAAAAAATGGTAATGAGATATATTCTGTCGATCAAATAGTAAGGAGAGACCGTGATTAAGCTGGCCAAAACAAAAAAAGGAATAACTTTAGTTGAGCTTTTGGTCTCAATGACGATTTTCGTTATTGTGACCACTCTTTCTGTTAGCGCCTTTATGACTACGCTTCAGATGAAGGCAATGGGCTCAAATATGAAGAATTCACAGCAAAAAATCAGAATTGCTCTAGAGACAGTGACAAGGCTTTCGAGACAAGCTGACAAGGTTGAAGCCCAAGATAATGGGAAGACTCTTAAGCTCTATTTCTCATCACTTTCACCAAAATCAGCTTATAAATTTGTGTTTTATGATCCTGCTTCAAGTGATGGTTCCCTTTATTTATATAAGTGTGTGACGGTAGTGGAAGCGAGCGGTTCCTGCAGTGATGCAAATTGGAATAATGCAGACCCAAGGTCTTATGCCCAGGACCTCTTTGGCGGGCTAAATAATTTGAAACTCACAAATAGTGTGGAAGGGGTCAATTCCTTTGTTCTAGAGGGAGGCCTACCTCCAACTCTTGATATCAACATTAATGGCAAAATACCAACCAGTAGTGGTAAGGCTTTTTATAATGATTCAATCAAAATAAACACAGAAGTATTTTTGGAAAACGTCAAATGAAAAAAAGAGGGATTGCTTTAATCTGGGCCTTGGTAACTTCAGCTGTAATGCTAATGTTGGCTACAGTCCTTGCAAACATCTCCATAAAGGAGATTCAATCTGCGAGAAGAACCGACAATTCACAGGAAGCGTATGCCAATGCTAAAACAGGGATAGAATGGGCGATTGATTTTATTGCAAATGGTTCTGGGGATAACGGTACTTATATTTTTAACCAAAGTCCAACAAGTAAATTTACGGTAACTATATCTACAAGTGGCAACGATAGAGTCATAGTCAGTGAAGGCAAGATTAACAATTTGACCACGAGAAGAATCGAATACAAGATTCGTGATAGCGCGATAAATGTTGTCCCATGCGCTTCCAATCAATTTGCGGCTGTTGCTACGAGCAATAGCTTTGATTGGAAATTTGATTTTACGCTCAAAGATGCTTTTGGTAGTGGTACTTCGACCGCTTCAGCAGTAACGACTTCCGGTCAAAAAATTGACGTCGTTTTTAGTCGTAGCGGAGCAAACTACACGGCACAGTTAATTTCTGGTGGTACGTCATCTAGCCTTCTTACCTTGAATGCCCAGGGTCAAAATGTAAATGAAGAATTAAAGTTTCGAGCCAGCGTCCGTTATGTAAAAAATATCGGAGCCGAACTTAAGATTGAGTTCAGGGATGATACGGTGCCAGCGGCTCAAGAAAATCTTAAATGCGTTAAGAGGGTAAGTATCCCTTTGACGACAACTCTCGGTGCTTTTCAATATGTAAGATTAGACACACAAACTCAAGCTCCGTCTTGTCAGGTGTCTCCAAAAGAAAACTACCTCTCAAATGGCAAGATGGAGATTACAAACGTAACGTTAACCCCACGCTATTAATATTTAGCTACCTTCTCTTTCCATGAAAGGCTTGGTGGACTTCACGGAGCTGTTTGTTGGTGACATGGGTATAGAGTTGAGTCGTGGTGATAGAAGAATGTCCGAGCATCGACTGGACCGAACGAATGTCAGCTCCGTTTATCAAAAGGTCAGTGGCAAAGGAATGGCGGATAACATGAGGAGTGACATCCTTTGTGATGCCGGCCTGCTTGGCATATTTTTTGATTAATCTTTGGATGCTCCTGGGTGTCAGGCGCATATATTCGCCGTCCTCGTACTCGTCATGAGTGCCACCGATGTGGATGAAAAGGGGAATATAACTATCTTTCCGGTTTTTCAAATATTTGGCGATAGCCTCTCTAGCCGAGCCGGAAAGAAAGACGACTCTTTCTTTGTCGCCTTTGCCTCGGACCATGAATTCTCCACGAGTCAGGTTAACTTGCTTCCGGTCAAGATTGGTTAGTTCACTTACCCTGAGACCGGTCGAAAACAAAGTTTCCAAAATGGCTTTGTCGCGAAGGGTAATGAGTTCATTTGGGTTGGGGAATTTTTCCGGCGCCCGAAGCAAATTCTCTACCTCGGTAATTTCGAGGAAGGTAAAAGATTTTCTGGTCGCATCCGAGAGCTCAAGCTTCTCCGGAGCGAGAGTAGGGATGTCTTTTTTGGCCAAGTATTTCAGGAAAGCACGAAGGGCAATGATATGGTAGTTTTGGGTAATCTTTTTGATTTGGCCGTCTTTGCCGGTGTTTAAACGGTTTAAGTGGAGGCGGTATTTCCTGACTAGTTCTAAGGTAATGTCGCCTGGTTTGACTGATCTCTTGCGGCCTTTCTCGGCAAATTCTAAAAAGCGCTCCAAATAATGTTCATAGTTGCGAACCGTTAGATCACTATGACCTTTTTCAATCTCACAATATTCGAGGAACTCTCTAATTAATCCGTCTAAGTCAGTCGTCATATTAACATTGTACGACGCGCTGGGCTAAAAACCCAGCGCCAGTTGAAAGTGAGTAAAGTGTATAAAATAAAAAGGACCATTAAATACGTTGAAGTCACGAGCTCGTTCATCTCAGTCCCCCTCTGTTATCGGACAGGGTGACGGAAGATCAGTCCCCGGCTGAAAAAATCCCGCACCTTACACGTCCCAGACGGGACCCCGTAGGGGCTTTATGGACTTTATACACTTTTAACTAATATGATACGTCTTCTTGAGGTTCTTGATGTGTCGTCTGACATACCAGACCACACCGAGAACAAGAATGATGCCGATGGCGATGTCAAACTTGTGGAAATAACCACCTAGAGTGTTCCAATTTTCGCCCATTTTGTATCCAAGCCAGGTCAATGCCAGTGACCAAGGTAGAGAGCCGGCAAAAGTGTAAAAGCTAAAGGTTGAAAGTTTCATCTCGCTCATTCCGGCCGGAAAGGAGATGAAGGTTCGGACAACCGGCATTAGCCGGGTAAAAAAGACAGTACTTTTGCCGTGCTTGTTGAACCATTTTTCGGCCACATTCAAGTCGTGATGAGAAATTAAAATCCATTTACCGTACTTTTCTATCAAAGGCCGTCCACCTTTGAGGCCGACCCAGTAAGCGATCCAGGAACCGACCAAGTTACCAAAAGCTCCGGCCAAACCGACAAGCCAGAAATTGAGTTCTCCTTTGTAAACAAGATAACCTGAGAAGGGCATAATAATCTCAGACGGCAGGGGAATACAGGCCGACTCTATGGCCATAGCCAAAAAGACGCCAAAATAGCTCAAAGCTGAAATCATGCTAATAACGATATGGCCGAGAAATTCAATTAAGCTTGCAATCACTTGTTTCCTTTCTTATCTCAATAAATATAAAACGACTATCACTGCGGCTAAACCGAAGCGGTAATATGAAAAGATATTTAGCTTATGATTTTTGACAAAATTCATCAGAAATTTAACCGAAGCAAAACTGGCAATGACGGCTGAGATAAGCCCGGCCCAAAAGACAAGTGAGGTCAAGTCTTCAACCGGAATTTTTCTAACCTCGACTAGGCCAGCTCCAAGAATGATGGGAATAGAAATTAAAAAAGAAAACCTAGCCGCTGATTCCCGGGTGAAACCCTGAAAAAGGCCGGCCGTCATGGTGATGCCGGATCTGGATGTCCCCGGAATAATGGCAATAGCTTGAGCCAAGCCGGTCAGGAGGGATGACTTGAGCGTATTTGACTCTATTTTTGTTCTTTGCTGACCGTGCCTTTCGGCTAGAAGCAGAACGAGACCGAAGAAAAAGGTGGTAAAAGCGATTAGAAGCGGATTTCTAAAAGCTCCTTCGGCCAAATCACCGAGAAAATAGCCGGCCAAAGCACCGGGAACGGTCGCTATTATCAAGAAGTAAGGTAACTTATCATCAAAACTCTTTATCTGGCGGGTTTTAAGCGTTTTTAAGAAGCTTTTTATGATATTTAGGATATCTACCCGAAAATAAGCAACGATGGCGACAAGCGTGCCCATATGGAGGGCTACGTCAAAAGAAAGACCCGGATCTTCAAATTTAAAAAACCAAGGCACGAGGACGAGATGCCCACTTGAGCTTATCGGTAGAACTTCGGTCATGCCTTGGACCAAGCCTAGAATAATAGCGTCAAATACATTCACTTTTTCATTTTATCAAATTTTTGCTTATTTTAGTTCAAAAACTTTTGCCAACCTGGTAAAATAAGGCAGTTGCACAAGGAGTCTCCTTGTGCAAATCAACAAATTCAACGATTTCAACCTGCCTGTCGGCAGACAGGCATTTTCAACTAACAATTGTCTCGGAGATAGAATGAAACCCAAAAGTTACAAATTAGCAAACGGCTTACGAGTAGTCGAAGACCCGATGGAAGGAGCAAACTCCTTTACCTTGATGGTCATGTTTCGAACCGGTTCCAGAAATGAGACGCCTGATCTTTGGGGTATCTCTCATTTTCTAGAGCATATGGCCTTCAAGGGGACCAAAAGTTATCCTAGTGCTTACCTTTTGGTCAAAGAGTTGGACGGTTTAGGCTTAGCCTACAATGCCTTTACCTCCAAAGAGCATACCGGCTTTTTCCTCAAAGGAAGCAAGAAAGTTTTTGACAAATCTTTGACTATTCTAGCCGAGATAGCGACCGATCCGATTATCCCGGAGACAGAGGTCGACAAAGAAAGAAATGCCATTATCGAAGAGCTCAATATGTTCGAGGACGATCCTAGACGCAAGGCGGGAGAATTTTTCGAAGAGTCATTATACGAAGATCGTCAGATTGCCCAAGACATTGGTGGCTCAAAGAAATCACTTCATCGTATCCATGTCAAAGAAATTGTCGCCTATCGAGAGAAATATTACCGAACCGGTAATGCCGTTGTCTCTATCGCCGGCCATATTCCCAATGATTTTCGGGCCAAGATTGAAGTAAGTTTCGAGGGACTAAAGCCGGGTCAAAATGATTATTTGCCGCCGAAGAAAGAAAAGAAAAAGACAATCAACATTATCAATAAAAAAACAGAGCAAACCCATCTCGTTCTCGGCTACCCAAGCGTTAGCGTTTTAGACAAAAAGAAAGATATCGTCAAGGTCCTGGGTGTCCTGCTCGGTGGCAATATGAGCTCTAGGATGTTCACGGAGGTCAGAGAAAAAAGAGGGCTGGCTTACTATGCCCGGACAGAAATTGACAACCTCCAAGATACCGGTTGTATCGCTACGCTTAGTGGAGCTAATAATGAAAAAGCTTACGAAGCAGTCAAAATAATCAAAGAAGTTTATGAATCGGTTAAGGCAGATATCCCTGAAGACGAGTTGACAAAGACAAAGGACTTTATGACTGGGATTATGACTCTATCTTATGAGGCTAACGAGGCAAGAGCCCAGATCAATGCCATGAACGAACTATATGGTGTTCCTCACCGCTCGCTAGAAGAAAAAATTGCCGGTATTGAAAAAGTAACGGCAGAGCAAGTAAAGGCAGAGGCCAAAAGGCTTCTTGACCCGGACAAAATCTGTCTAGCCTTGATTGGTCCACATTCAGACGAAGCAAAATTCAAGGAAGCATTAAAAGACTAAATAACAAAACAGTTTCTAGCAACTAGTTTACTAGCGACTGTTTCGGAGAAAAACAATGGAAAGAACATTAATCTTGTTGAAACCAGATACGGTCCAACGCGGTCTCATTGGCGAAATTATTACCAGATTTGAAAAAGTCGGCCTCAAGATTGTCGGCATGAAGATGGTTTTTCCCGACCGAGATCATTACCACAAACATTATGAAGATATCGGCAAGATGATTACCCGTCACAATCAAAAGGTTTTTGATATTACCGTCGATATGATGATGGCCGGACCGGTAGTAGCCATAGTCTTGGAGGGCGTAGAAGCAATCGCTTTGGTTAGAAAAATTGTCGGGACGACTGAGCCCAAAAGTTCCCAACCTGGAACTATTCGGGGCGATTATTCCCATATGAGCTACGATCATGCCAATGCCAGAGAGATGGGGGTGCCGAACGTCGTTCATGCTTCAGGTGATGAAAAGGATGCCAAATCAGAAATAACCCACTGGTTCAAGCCGGAGGAGCTTTATGAATACAAGACCGTTCATGAACGTTTTACAATGGGACATTTAGACAATTAAAAAATAAAAACCATAGGTAAAAATGAAAAAAGCCACCCAACGGTGGTTTTTTATTTTGGCGCGCCCGGCAGGATTTGAACCTGCGACCTAGACGTTAGGAGTGTCTTGCTCTATCCAACTGAGCTACGGGCGCCTGAAGCGAATGAAGCGACAAAATAAATTTTGTTATTTCCGA
>CAYYEV010000011.1:0-12987 GCA_964471065.1 uncultured Candidatus Saccharibacteria bacterium | reverse complement strand
AGTTTGACTCTTGTTTTATCTTCGGGCCTAAAGTCTATTTCAATTATTCTTTCTTGGGGACTGGTTAGCAGGCTGTGACAATCAGCCCGATGAATGGTAATACCTTGACCCTGAGTGATATAGCCTTTTATCTCATCGCCTGCCTTGGGATTGCAACATTCAGCATAACGAATCAGGATTCCTTCAAAACTTGAATATTTTTTGTCTTTGACCTCAGTCGTCTCGGGAGCTTCTTCGTCTCCGACTGCTTCTTTTTTCTTTTGCTCAAGTTCAAGATAAAATTTCTGACCGACAATCCTTTTTATTATCTGCCTGGGCGAAACGGAACCGTTGCCAACTGCACTCAAAACATCATCCCATTCCCGCCAAGCGGTTTCATTTAAAATCTTTTTCTTCTGCTCTTCTGCAATATCATCAATCTTTAAATCAAAAAGCTCTAATTCTTTTGACAAAAGCTTGCTTCCTTCTTTGATATTTTCGTTCCGATTTAGCCGTTTAAAATGAGCTTTGATTTTTTGCCTAGCCTTGGCTGTTTTGACAAATTCTAGCCAATCCCTCATCGGCCCACTTTTATCATTCTTCGGACCGGTAATTATTTCGACAACGTCGCGATTCATTAGTTCTCTGTCAAGAGGAGCCATCTTGCCGTTGACCTTGGCCCCTCGGCACCTGTGACCGACAGCCGAGTGAACTTCATAAGCAAAATCTACCGGCGTTGCTCCGTCGGGCAGATCAAAAACATTACCCTTCGGACTGAAGACAAAGATCCGGTCATTAAAGAGGTCTATCTTGAGTTCTTTGGCCAACTCCTTACCGGAACCAACATTTTTTTGCCAATTGGCCAATTTGTTGACCCAGCTTAGCTTCTCTTCGGGGGCAAAGGAATGGCTGCCTTTTTTGTAGAGGTTAACCTTACTTTCGCTATAATGCCAATGAGCAGCAACGCCTTTTTCTGCTTCTTCGTGCATTTGTTTTGTTCTTATTTGAATTTCTGTCGGCTTACCCTTGATGCCAAAAACAGTTGTATGAAGTGACTGATAGCCATTTGGCTTGGGTATGGCAATATAATCTTTAATTAAATAAATCATCGGCTTGAAGTTAGCATGGACAACGCCCATTGCTTTGTAGCAGTCTTCGACCGTTTCGACAATTAATCTTATCGCCATCAGGTCATAAATTTTGCTGAAATCTTGATTGACTTTGTTTAGTTTTTTGTAGACCGAATAAAGATGTTTGACCCGACCGTCGATCTGAACTTCAATTCCTTCTTTGGTTAGTTCGGTTGAAATGATTTTCTTGATATGAACAAGGTAATTTCGTCTCTCTCTTTCCCCTTTTGCCATAATGCTAGAAATCTTTTTGTAATTTTCAGGGTTTGAATATCTGAAAGCCAAATCTTCAAGCTCTGCCTTGACTTGCCCCATGCCCAATCTATCGGCTAAAGGAGCAAAAATTTCCAAGGTTTCTCTGGAAATTCTCTTTTGGTCAGCTGGCAACAAATACTCAAGGGTCCTCATATTGTGAAGCCTATCGGCCAATTTGATAATGACGACTCGAATGTCTTTGGCTATGGCCAAGAAAAATCTTCTCAAATTTTCAACTTCGGCTTGAAATTTTACTTCCTGGACAGCTGCTTCCGGTAGGTTCGAGAAATCTATCTCGCCAAGAGTGGTTACGCCTTCGACCAGCTCAGCCACTTTACTTCCGAATTTTTCTTTTAACTCAGCTACTGTTACGCCACTATCTTCAATCGTATCATGAAGCAAGCCGGCAGCAATGGTGACATCATCCAAACCAAGATCTGACAGAATGTTCGCTACCGCCAGAGGATGACTGATATAACTATCGTTCGACAGTCTCTTTTGACCGCGATGTTTTCTGGCAGCAAAAAGATAGGCTTCCTTAATTAAATTCAAGTCCGCTTCCGAGGTCGATTTTTTTATTTTTTCAATTAGGTCATTTATCTTCATTATTATCTTTGTATAAATTATTTATTCATTTTATATCAAGAAGATGGAGGTCGATTTTTTTTCTTTTATTCCACTCATTTATTCCAATAGTAAAAGCGACATTTATCGTTTCCCCTTTTTTGAAGCTGTGGTTTTCTCCGTAGAAAAAAGCGATCGCGTTATACAGGTTGTTGTTTTTTTCTAGAACTAATTTGAGATGATTTTTGTCCTTGCCAACCAGATTTGCTTCTTTAATTATCGCCTTTTCTATCCTAAAGACCGGCCGGGGATTGCCGGTGCCAAATGGTTCCATTTTGACTAAAGCATCTGCTAATTTCTGATCAACTATTTTGTTCGATAAGTTGCTTTCGATCAAAAGTTCCGGAACCAAATCCGTAATATCAATTTTTTCTTCGGAAATCTTTATTAACTTTTCGTCTAAAAGCAAAAACTTTCCTTTTTCAAGCCTAAAACCAGCCGCTTGGGCATGCCCACCAAAGTGCAGGAAACAGTCACTGCAGCTATTTAAGGCTTCTACGATGTTGAAGCCTCTGATAGAGCGGGCAGAACCCTTGAGTTCGTTCTCCCCTTCTTCCATAATCAGAACCGGTCTGGCATATTCTTCAACTAATCTTGAGGCGGCAATACCAACGACACCAGCCGGCCAGTTTTTGTTCTTTAGAATCAAGATCTTTCTTTTTGCCTTTTCTCCTTTATCTATCATCTCTTTCGCTTCGGTCACTATCCGTTCTGTCAGCTCTTGTCTTTCCTCGTTAAGCTGACTTAACTTTTTTGCTATTTCCTCCGCTCTCTCTCTTTCTTCGGTTAAAAGAAGCTCTAGAGCTTCTTTGGCATGGACCAGGCGACCGGCAGCGTTGAGCCTGGGTCCGAGCAAAAAGCCCACTTTGTAGGTATCAATGTTTGCTAGCTCAAAGCCTGAGATTTTGGCCAAGGCCAAAAGTCCGATATTCCGGCTCTTTGATAAAACCGTCAGGCCAAACTTAGCGATAATCCGGTTATCGTCAATTAAAGGGACAATATCACAAATTGTCCCTAGAGCGGCCAAATCCAAAAACCACTTTTCTTGTCCTGAAGGAAGCTGGTCTGGATAACGGCTTTGAAGCGCCCTGGCTAGGTAAAAAGCAACGCCGGCACCGGCAAGATTAGTAAAGCTTTTATCCGGCTGATTTTTCGGGTTAACAATGGCTTCTGGTTTGACCGTAAGTTTCCTTGGTTCATGGTGATCAGTAATAACTATTTTTAGGCCAAGTTCGTGACAAAGCCGGATCTCGTCTTCTGCGCTTGTGCCACAGTCGGTCGTGACAATTAACTTTACCCCTTCTTTGGCTAGTTTCTTAATGGCGGCGGCATTTAGACCGTAGCCTTCGTCTGCCCGAGAAGGGATATAACCCTCTGCCTTTGCCCCGACTATCCCAAAAAAACGAAGCAAGATGGCCGTACCTGAAATACCATCGACGTCATAATCACCATAAACAACGATTTTTTCCTTTTTCTCAATACTCTTGGCAATGATTTGAACCGCTTCATTCATCCCGGTAAGCGCAAAGGGATCTGTCAATTTTTTATAATCCGGATTCAAAAAGTCCAGAGCTTCCTTTTCGCTAAAATCTCTTTTTGCTAAGATATCGGCAACGACTTCATTTGTACCAGCTATTTTTAGCTTTCTTTTGCTGCCGGAAGGTCAATCCATTTTCTTTCTATCTTAAAGTTTTTGCTTCTTGGCATGCATCCAGTATAATACAAACATATTTAAGGAGAAAGGCAATGAGCGGTGAAATACCCAATCCTAATTCCGAAGGAAGATTATTTGACCCTGACAAGTCCGAAGGTTCTAACGATGAAACAACGTCAGAGGAAAATAGTTCCGGGGCAGACGATCAACCTTCCAGGGAAGAACTTTTTCCCGGCCAATTTCACAAAGAAGTCAGCGACGAAGCCACAGATAAACTGTTTGAAAGCCTCGGTTTGACCAGAGAGAAGCTTCTCGAAGTCGGCCCTGAACTTTATGTTGAAGAATTAGGTGAGCTTCTAAAGAAGAGAAATGAGATACGCCGGGAAGTAGAAAAATTGAACTCTGTCCTCTCCGGCGACATCCTAATAAGAAAAAGGCGGCAAGTTGAAAAAGAGTTGCCTAGCCTTGAAATTGCCAGACTCAAGGTTCTTTTGCTATCAGTCTTTGTCACTTATATGCCTGAGCGCTTACAAAAAGCTTTAGATAAAGCAGGGATTGAAAATCTATCAAAAATTTAGACTTTCTCTAAGCTTTTGCTCTCTTCAGCTTTCTTCTAGTTTTATAACCTTCCCAACTAATCAGAAGTGGCGGAGCGACCAGAATCGAAGAAAAACTGCCGGCTGCCAGACCGATAAGCAAAGCCAAGAGGAAGTAACGGATTGAACCCCCACCAAATAAAAATAAAACGAGCAAGATAATCCAGACTAAAAATGAAGTCGTCAAATCCCGTGGCAGAGTCTCGACATTGCTTCGATTGACCGTTTCTTCGAAGGTTTCACTTGATCCTTTGATCAGATTTTCTCTAGACCGGTCAAAAATAACAATAGTATCATGGACCGCAAAACCAATGATCGTTAGAATAGCGGTGATAAAAAGCGGGTCTATTTCCACACCATAAAGTTTACCTAGGATCGAAAACCAGCCAAAAACAATTAAGACATCATGACCGATAGCCAAAACGGCAATAACACCAAATTCTACTGGATTGGCCGGTTTAGGCACTTTACGGAAAGCATAAGCGACATAGATGATAATTAAAAGGGAAGCTAAGGCAATCGAAGTAAAGGCATTCCTAGTAATCTCCCGTGAAATGGAAGGACCGATGGTTTCGGTTGAAATTGCTTTGGCCTCTTCAATCTTGGTCAGTTCTGCATTGAATTTCTTGATCTCTTCTTCACTGACTGCTTTTGACCGGAGCAAAAGTCCTTTTTCGGTTGGGGTCAGGGTTAAGCCTTCGAAGCCGCTGTTTTCGGCAATTTCCGTCACCTTCGTTTGGTCTTTGGTCCCTTCTATTTCGATTTGAGTTCCTCCAGAGAAGTCTATCGTTGTCTTTAGACCAAAGAGAATAAGAGAAATCACCCCCGGAATGATGAAGATAAGGGAAATTGAATACCATATTTTTCGGTGCTTCATCAAATTCATGCTTTTGTCTCCTCTTCTGCCTCGACCCGAAAGAGCCATTTCTTATCGACAAACTTAAACTTAGTCGCCAAATCAAGGAAAGTCCTTGTCCCCAAGAAAGTAGTCAAAAGACCGATAATCATACCGATAGCCAAGACAATGGCAAAACCACGAATGCTGCTCTCTCCTCGCCAATATAAAATAGCGGCAATAACTAAGCTAACAAAATTGGAGTCGCGAATTGAAGGCCAGGCTTTTTGAAAACCAATTTTTATGGCAATAGTCAAAGGTCGCTGCCGCCGCAATTCTTCACGAATCCTCTCAAAAACCAAAACATCTGTTTCCATTGACATGCCGATATCCAAGATAAAAGCAGCTATCCCTCCCATAGTAATGGTAACGCCGATTAGCTTGAAGGTAGCCAAAGAAATGACTAGGTACATTCCTAGGCCGATAATAGCAAAGATGCCCAGTAACCGGTAATATATGAGCATAAAAAGAGAAACAACGATGATGCCAATGATGCCGGCGACAACACTCTTGTTGACTGACTCTTGTCCAAGTGTTGCTTCAATTGTTTTTTGCTCGGTCAGAGAAATCGGTGCCGGTAAAGCTCCGGCATTAAGCTGAACGGCCAAAGATTTAGCCTCATCAAAGGTAAACTGGCCGGTGATCTGAGCTTTGCCACCACTGATTTTTTCGTTGACGTTCGGAGCAGAAATAACTTCATTATCAAGAGCAATCCCAAGCGGCTTGCCAACATTCCGTTCAGTCAATTCTTCAAACTTCCGGGCGCCTTCATCGTTGAATTGGAGAGAGATTTGGGGTGTTCCAGTGTTGGGGTCAAAGACAACGTCAGCCTTTTTTAAATCTTTGCCGGTCAGGTCAGTCGAAACAAAATTGGTTTCGCCAAATTCTTTGAATTCCAAGTAAGCTGTTTCGCCGATTAGGCCCATCGCCTCTTCAGTGTCTTTGAGTCCGGGCATTTCGACTGCCAAGCGGTATTCGTTGCCAGACTTGGTTGTCTGGACAAGAGGTTCGGCTACACCAAAAGCGTTGATCCTGTTTTCGATCACTCTTTTTAGAGCGTCCATGGCGCTGTCTTTGTCCTCATTAGCAATTTGGGATAAGTCAGCAATATAGACTAATCTGCTGCCGCCCTGAAGGTCTAGCCCCTGCTTTAAGTCAAAATTATTATTAATTGTATAAAGCGTCCCATTGGTCGATAGATGAAGAAAAGGTGCTTTACCATCGATTTTGGCAGCCGGCTTGGGAATAGGAATAGAAAAATTCGGCAAATCAATTGTTACCGCCAGGCCGACTAGAAGAGCAACGAGAGCAACTTTGGACCAGATTCTTTTTTTCTTTTTCATAGACACGGTTTTTACTTTTGCTATGATACCTGATTTTAACTTAATCGTAAAGAAAGATTCGCTTCCGGAGGCACAGCCGCTATAATATAGCCATGAAGTATTACCAAGTTGCTCCATTGGCCTACTTTGGCCGAAAAACTGGGGACATCCTCACTTACAAGTCAAATTTGGATCTAGAAGTTGGCCAAGCTGTCCACATCTTTCTCCGAACCAAAAAGATTATTGGCATTGTTTTGGATCAAACCAAAAAGCCAAGTTTCCCGACCAAAGAAATTGTTGACAGTATTTTTGAGAAACCGATTCTCATTCCCAGACAGCTCGACTTGGCCAGATGGATCTCTGGTTATTACGCCGCCAATTTGGGTAGCACCTTGAGCGCCTTTATTCCCCAAGGATTAGACAAAAAAAGACGCCTCCTGAAAGAGGCTTTAGCCCCTGAAAAGCCCGTCTTGGCTCCGACCTTGACAAAAGACCAGGAAATGATTGTTTCCAAAATAGTAGCAGCAAAAGACAATAAACCGCATTTACTTTTTGGTGTCACTGGCTCAGGTAAGACCGAGGTCTATTTCCGGCTAATCGAGGAGGCGCTTAGAGAAAAGAAACAAATTATCTACCTCGTCCCTGAAATATCATTGACTCCAATGATGGTTGAAAGACTAAGACAAAGATTCGGTGATAAAGTCGTCCTCTTCCATAGTTACCTGAAAGAAACTGAAAGATACATCAATTGGAAGTCGGTTTTTGATGGCCAAAAGCCAATCGTTGTTGGCTCAAGAAGCGCTCTTTTTGCCCCTTTAGAAAATCTCGGCCTTATCATTATCGATGAGGAACATGAGTCAAGCTACAAACAAGACCAGACACCAAGATATCACACTGTAAAGGTAGCCGAGAAGTTGGCCGGGCTATCGGGCTGCCGGCTTATTTTGGGGAGTGCGACCCCTTCTCTGGAAAGTTATCACAAAGCCCAAAGCGGAATTTATCACTTGCACACCCTAAAAGAGAGAGTCGTTCAAAAGTTTCTACCGCAGGTTGCGGTAGTTGATATGAGAAACGAATACAAATATGGCAACCAGAGTATTTTTTCAGAAACCCTCCAGATAGAAATCAAAAAAACCTTAGCGGCAAAAAAGCAGGTTTTGCTCTTTATAAACAGACGTGGAATGTCAACTTTTATCAACTGCCGTGATTGCGGCTATGTTGCTAAGTGTCCGCATTGTGATTTGGCTCTCACCTTCCACTACAAAGACTTGGGTCTGGTCTGTCATCATTGTGGCTTCAGATCCAAAGTTCCTTCGCTTTGTCCCGATTGCCATGGACTGGCAATAAAATACTTTGGAACCGGGACACAAAGAGTGGAAGTTGAACTCAAAAAGCTGCTTGGCGATAAATATACAATTGAACGGATGGATCGTGACACAATCAAAGAAAGAGATTCTCATAAAACAGTTTATGCAAATCTTGTTAACAAAAAAACTGACGTCTTGATTGGAACTCAGATGATAACAAAGGGTTGGGACATAGCCAATATTGGTCTTATCGGTATCATTTCGGCTGATACGATGATTAATTTTCCTGATTTCTATGCCAGCGAGAAAACTTTTAGCCTTCTAACCCAAGTCGCCGGCCGGACCGGCCGGGGAAGTGATCCAGGTAAAGTTATCTTGCAGACCTACAACCCTCAGCATAATGCTATAAGGTACGCGGCTAAGCATGATTACCTTGGTTTTTATAAAGAAGAAATTGCCGATCGTGAAACCCTCGCTTACCCACCGTTTGCGCACTTGGTCAAATTGTTGTATACTGATAAAATCCAAAGCATCGGAGAAGAAAAAGCGGTTGCTTTGGCAAAAGAGATAGAAAAGCTACAGAATAAAAACATTATTGAAGTTCTCGGTCCTAGTCCGTCTTTTTTGCCAAAAGTCGCCGGCAAATACAGGTGGCAAGTTACCGTCAAGGTAAAAGAAACCGGGGACTCGGATTTTATAAAAACTATAAACGAGCTTAAAGAACTAGCAAGGGAAATTTGGCGTATAGATGTTGATGCCTTAGGAATAATCTAATGAGCGTTTTAAAATTAGTTACCCTACCAAATAAAAAGTTGCGGGAAAGATCCCAGGAAGTTGTAAAAATTGATCAAGGTCTTGTTAAATTCATTGATGACATGGTCGATACTTTACGTTCCAAGCCTGGGCTGGGACTGGCTGCGCCCCAAGTTGGTAAAAATATCCGGGTCGTCCTGATCGAGTCCAAAGGAGTCAAAGACGAAGAAGGCAATGTCTTGTATGAAAATATTCCTCTCATGATTCTAATTAATCCTGAGATTATCAAATATTCTAAGGAAAAAATTGAGATGGAAGAAGGCTGCTTTAGTGTTCCAAATGTTTTTGGTCCGGTTGTCAGGCCAAAAAAAATCAAAGTCATTGCCCAAGATCTAAAGGGTAAAAAAGTCGAGATTAACGCTAGCGGCCTTTTGGCCCGGGTGATTCAACACGAAGTAGACCATCTGAACGGAGTTTTGTTTACCGACCTCGTTTTAGATAAAAGCAAACTAAGGAAAGTTGAACCGGGGCAAGAAATTCAGGGTTAGAGCAGTCAACAGCTAATAAATAACAGGTCTTAAAATTCGAAAATTTGCTCAGCCGCAAGGCCGTCATCTTGAGAAAAGGAAAATTGTTTAGTAGTCTAAAAATTTTCCTTTTTGATAGAAGACGTTCAAATTTTCTTGATTCTTTGGTTCGTTTCTCATCAAGGAGAAATGAACAGAGAGAGATCCTCACGTCGGTAGATTCGATAATCTGCCTCCTCAGGATGACAGGAGGAGAGATAACGAAAGAGTCCTTACATTCTAAAAAAAGCTTCTTTTTGTTATAATAATTTCTATGGTAAAAGAAAATCTTCGTATTTTATTCTTTGGTACACCGGCTTTTGGAGCAAAGGTTTTGGAAGCCCTTTTTTCTTATCAATTTGACATCGTTGGAGTCATTACCCAGCCGGCCAAAAGAAGTGGTCGAGGTAATGTCATTGCTAGCTCAAAGGTAAAGGAGACAGCTGACAAACGTAATCTTTTAGTCTACCAACCCACCAGTCAAAATGAGATTCTAAATATAACAAAAGATCTAAATCCGGATTTAATTGTTACGGCTGCTTATGGCAAAATTATTTCTGCCGATATCCTTAACGTTCCTAAGTTTAGTGCCATAAATGTTCACGCTTCTCTTTTACCCAGGTATCGCGGTGCTTCTCCGGTAGCGGCAGCGATTCTAAACGGTGATACCACAACTGGTGTTTCGATTATAAAAATGACGGATCAGGTCGATGCCGGCCCGGTCATATCAAAGGTTGAAATCAAACTCAATGAAACAGAGACGACGGAAGTTCTTTATACCAAGCTGGCTGAATTGGGAGCAGACGAAGTTGTTCGGATTATTCCTTTATACGTCGGTGGTCAACTCAGACCGAAAGAACAAGAAGGCAACAAAGCAACTTATTGTTCTGTCATCAAAAAAGGTGACGGGCTTATTGATTGGGAACGAAAGGCTATTGATATTGAAAGGACAATTCGGGCATTTATCCCCTGGCCAAACGCTTACACTTATATCGACGGCAAGTTCCTGAAAATACTTGAGGCCAAAGTAGTAGAAAAAGTTCTTGAACCTGGTAACGTCGTTGTTCTGCCGGAAAGCTTTTTGGTTGGTTGTGGTACGGATTCTTTGGAAATAAAAAAGCTGCAACTTGAGGGCAGGAATGTTGTTACAGCTAAAGAATTTATTTTAGGTTATCGGGACTTGGACGGAAAAACCTTGGGAAAAAGTTAAGCCGGCGTATTCTCTGCTTTAGGAATTTCTTTGTCTCCACTGTTTCCGCTTAAAACTTCTTTTATTTTTTCTACTACTTTTGATGGAGTAAACTGGCTTTTGACGATATAACCAACGGCACCAAGCTGCATCCCTTTTTGGATGTGATCTTCTTGGCCTAAGTTTGACAAAATCAAGACCGGGATGTCTTTTGTCGCCGTATCACCTTTTATAATTTTTAGGACTTCATAGCCATCAAGCTCGGGCATAAGGATATCCAAAAGGATTATATCCGGCTTAAACTCATTTACCTTCTCGATCCCAATCCGGCCATTGTCGGCAACCTGGACATCCATTCCATCCAAACTCAACTTAAGCTGATACATTTTAGAGATATAGCGGTCATCTTCGATGATTAAAACTTTTGCAATTGCTGGGGACATGTTCCCTCCTTTTAAACTTAAGATAAGGATATTTGGCTCTAAAGTCAAGTTTTCAGGCTATTCTGGTTTGTCCGTTTTTTTCTTCAATCTGCCCTTCTAGCAAAAATCCGGCTGCTTTGACATGACCGCCTCCGCCCAAAGCTTTAGCTAACTTTGAAACATCAACTTTTTCATTTCTCGTCCTAAGGCTAACCCGGATTTTGCCTGCTTCTACCTCGGAAACAAAAGCAATCATTCTTACCCCTTTTATCGTATTCAAAAAATTTGCCTGGCTAATCATCCTGGAAATTTCTTCCGATGTCTTCCCGGCAAAATCTTTGTTTAGAAGGTATGATATTGCGACATCGTGCTTTTTATTTATTATTAACCTATTTATAACTAGAGCTCTTGTCTTCAAGGCTTCAACCGTATGATTGAAAAAGTTATTTTGAACAATTGTTTGAAGTCTTGCTCCCTTATCCATCAAATAAGCAGCACTGGCAAAAGATTTGGCAGTTGTGTTTTGATTTTGAAAGCTTGAAGTATCCGTGTCGATTCCGGTCAGAAAAGCGGTCGCAATCTCGCTGTCAATTTCAACTTTCATCTCTCTTGCTAGCTCCAGGGCCATCTCGGAAGCCGAACAATATTTTTGTTCAACCCAAGAGTAATTGACCAGATTTACCATCTCTCCTTTTTCGTGATGGTCAATCAAGACCGTTTCGATCTCCGAGTTAGCTAAATATCTGTCAGCCACTTCCGGCAGGGAAATAATATTTCGGCCAGAAGTATCTATAACGATAAAGCAGTCTGCGTCCTTCCAATATTCGTCTATAAATGTAATCTTATGATTGTCTAACAAAAATTCCAGAGATTGGGGCAAGTTTCCTTCACTGTATATCCGGATATTTTTACCTATTTTCTTCAGGGCCAGATAGAGACCGATTATTCCACCAAAGGAATCCCCGTCTCCATCACGATGAGCCATCAAGGCGATATTTTTTGATTTTTTTATAACTTCTATAATTTCTTTTTTATTTTTGGTCATTTTTTATCTTTTTAAATGCTTTTTCCAGTTTATCTATATATTCCCCTGAATGATCCAACCTATAAGTCAATTTGGGGACATGTTTCAAAACAAGCTTTTTGTTTAGCTGGGTCTGAATATTCCTCTCTTTTTCCTTAAGCAGTGACATCCATTCTTCAGGGCTTTCATCAAGAGACCTGAGCCAAACTGTCGCTTGCCTTAGATCACTTGTTGTCTCTACGGCCGAAACCGTAACAAAACTATCGTCTCTGATTTCTTTAAATAAAATCTGACTGACTTCTTCTTTAATTAGTTCATTGATCTTAAAAATTCTTTTATTCATCAAATCTTAAAATCAAGCGTCTGCTTCTCTTCTTCTTCTGAAACGGCAACAATAATATCCTTTGTTTGAATGTCATTCGTCCCCTCGATTCCCAGACCGCATTCCATCCCTATCTGAGCTTGACCAACTTCGTCTTTTCCTCGACGGACAGAGACAATCTTGATCTTGGCTACTTCTTCTCCGTTCCGGATTACTTTTGCTTTCTTCCCTTTTTCTATTTTGCCTTCCGTCACCTTGCCACCGATAACCGACGTTTTTTTAGTCAGAGAAAAGACTTCCAAAACCTCTAGTTTGCCTAGAGTAATCTCGATTACCTTTGGCGGCAAAAGTTCTTCTAAAGCAACTTTTACATCATCTAAAAGTTCATAAATAATTTTGTAAGTAGATATCTTTACACCCTCGGCTTTGGCAACTTGACCAACATTGGCCGCCACCGTTGTATTGAAGGCGATTATTAGCTTGCTAGCTGTAGAAGCCATCATCACATCCGATTCGCTGACTTCGCCAACAGCTTGAACAATAGCATCGAGCGAACCTTTGACATCTGCCTTGACAACGACAGCCAGCTCCTTGATATCACTTTTGGCAATTGAAGTGGTAATGGACTCCAAGTTAATCTTTTTTACTTCACCATAAGATTTTACTGTTCTTGCTTTTTTGAATTCGTCTCGGGCATTTCTAGCTTCTTTTTCGTCAGGAAAAACAGTAAATGGCTCGCCGATTTTAGCCACTTCCTTTATCCCGGCAATTCTGACTGGCATACTTGGCGTTGCTTCTTTGATCCTTTTGCCCAGGTCGTTTGTCATCGACCGGATCCGACCAAAAGTTTCTCCTATTTGGACACTATCTCCGACTTTCAGAGTCCCATTTTGGACCAAAACTGTTGCTACAGGACCTTTGCCGCTATCCATATGAGATTCTATAACCA
>CAYYEV010000010.1:0-15386 GCA_964471065.1 uncultured Candidatus Saccharibacteria bacterium | reverse complement strand
ATGATTTTGCCATTCCTTGCTTTTATCTCTTCTATATTTGAGATGTTCTTTTCGTAGACACTATCCTTTGGCACGATAGTAAAGGTCGGAAAGTTTTTGTCGACAAGGGCAATCGGACCGTGTTTCATCTCTCCGGAAGCGTAGCCCTCTGCATGAATATAAGATATTTCCTTTAGCTTAAGAGCCCCCTCTTCAGCCAAAGGAAAGCAGTATTTTCTTCCCAGGTACATAAAGTGATCATAGTTTTTGTATTTTTCGGCCAAGGCTTGAATTTCTTTTTTACTTTTCAAGACTTTTTCTATTTTGGCCGGGATAAGAGCTAACTCTCTTAGAATTTTTGCTCCCGCTAGCTCAGACATCGCTCTTTGCCGTCCAAACATGACCGTAATCAAGGTCAAAACAGTCAGTTGTGAGATAAAAGCCTTGGTCGAAGCGACGGCGATTTCTGGCCCCGCATGGTTATAAACTCCAGCATCTGTCTCTCTGGCAATGGTCGAGCCAACGACGTTGACAATCCCAAGAGTCAGAGCTCCCTTTTTCTTGGCTTCTCTAATCGCTGCCAAAGTGTCGGCTGTTTCCCCTGACTGGCTAACAGCCAGAACGGCTGTCTTGACGTCTATCAGAGGCTTTCTATATCTGAACTCCGAAGCATGTTCTACCTCTACCGGGATGCCGGCATATTCTTCCAGCATATATTCTCCGACTAAGCCGGCGTATCTGGCTGTGCCGCAAGCAATAATGATAATTCTTTCTATTTCTCGCAATCTTTCCCGGACATCTTCTAGGCCGCCTAGTCGAACGTCACCGTCTTTCAGCAGGATTCTGCCTCTAGTTGAGTTTCTGACGACATCAGGTTGTTCCAGAATTTCTTTGATCATAAAGTGCTCATGACCGCCCTTCTTTGACTCCTCTAGAGACCATTCGACTTCGTTTATTTCCCGCTCTTTTCTGTTTTCATTTAAGTCGTAGATATCAAAGCTGTCGGCACCAAGATCGGCAACTTCTCCGTCATTTAAGTAGACAACTTGATTGGTATGGCCGAGGATTGCCGAAACGTCAGAAGCAACAAAGTTTTCGCCGTTAGCGACACCAAGGATTAGGGGACTACCGCTTCTGGCTGCAATGATTCTTCCCGGTTCGTTTGCTGTGATCACCGCTAGGCCATAAGTTCCTTTGACTTTCTTTAAAGCTGAACGAGTCGCTGCTAGGAGATCATCTTTGTAATCTTCTTCAATCAGATGAACCAAGACCTCTGTATCGGTTTCGGAAATAAATTTATGGCCCTTTTTGATTAAATCTTTTTTTAAACTGACATAGTTTTCGATAATTCCATTGTGAACGAGGGCAATTTCTTTATTACAGGAGAGGTGAGGGTGAGCGTTTTTTTCTGTCGGCTCACCGTGAGTTGCCCAACGAGTGTGACTGATGCCACAAGAAGACTGGTTGGCCGCTATCTTTTTTTCTAGGTCGCTTACTCTGCCGACCGATTTGATGACAGAAACTTTTTTATCTTTTTGGACAGCAATACCCGAAGAATCATACCCCCTGTATTCTAGTCTTTTGAGACCCTCGACCAATATCCGTTCTGCTTTTTTGTTCCCAACATAGGCAACGATGCCGCACATTAAAGCTTCCTTTCTTTGTCTTTTAGTATCTGCTTAGCTCAATATTTGAAACTCCCGAAGAAATTTCAATCTCAATCGTTTTCCCGGCAGCATCATAGTTGGTTGAGGTGTAGGTGTCTTCGTTTTTTTCTACCTCTACCCCACCGACGAATTCAATTTTTGTTAGACCAGAATTTGCCTTCAGGACAAAGCCGGCTCCCTCCGGTATCAGAATCTTCAGACTGGATGCCCCCATTTCTATATTCGCCTTGGTTGTTTTTTCAGGAAGACCAAATTTTATCTCACTTGTGCTTGCCCCTGTTTTAAGCTCAAGTTGAACTAGATTCAGATTAGCAAAATCAAGATTAGCTCTGCTGGCACCGCTATCTAGCTTCAGATACAAGGGTAGCCTTTTATTTAAATCAATCGTGAATTCTCTCTTGTCCATATCGCTTGGAGAGAGAAAGAAAAGACCGTTTTCTCTTTGGCTAATTTTCACTCTAGCGGTATCGCCATCAATCTTTTTTGTTTTTACAAGTTCTTTTATATTTACTGCCCGGGAGGTAAATAAAAGATTGCTTTCTTGGCCAGGCAAGGCCCCGACAAAGATTTTGGCTGCTCCAAGGCTCAAATCTAATTCGAATTTTTTAATTTCGTCCCCGTCACAACCCTCACTCAGCTGGGTCAATGTTTCTCTTTCGTTATTATTTCTATTCTGTAGCCAGTCCGGACTTCCCACATAGCTCGAAGACCCGAGAAAAGCAAAAAGAAAGGTGAGAGCCAAAAGGAGTGAAACAAGAGAAAGCAAAAAGAAAGAATCGTTCCGAATCAGAAGTCTCAGACCAAAAGCAATTAAAATAAGCGGCCAAAGAGAAAAAAAGTTTATCCAGATATCATTTGTCCACCAACCAAGATTTATACCCAAAAACAAAAGACCAATGGTGAAGATAATCAGTCCGGCAAAAAATTTCATTTCTTACCTTTCGTTTAGCTCTTGGTGCTTTTTAGGATCAAGAAAAGGCCAACAAAGACCAAGATAATCGGCCAAAAGATAGCCCAGGCATCAATGTCAAAATAATTTTGAAGCAAAAACAGGATTCCCAGAAGGATTAAGAGCAATCCCCAAAAGGCACGACCGTCACTAAGCTTTAGATTGTTTCTTTCTGCTTTTTTCGTCGTCTTTTCTTCTACAATCTCCCCTTCTACTGGTTCGTTCTTTTCACTTTTTGCCATAATGCTCCTTTCAGTCGCCGCCTTTAGCCGTTCGCTATTTGCGAACAACTAGTAGCTAACAGCTAATGGCGAGTTTATTTTTCCATACTCCTGGTGACGATAACAATCCCGATAACGATGATTAGTACCGGCCACATATAAGCCCAAAAGCTGAAGCCGACTATTTTATTAAAAATAGCGATTGCCCCAAAAGCAACCAGGATAATGCCCAGCCATACTAGGGCTTCGTTTCCTTGACGACTCTTGTCATGGTCCAGGGTTTTTTTGACATCGTTCGCAATCTTTTCCGTCGTCTCTTTTATTTCATCGGCTCCGCTCTTGTCGCTTTCGCACTTCGGGTCAAGAGGGATAATAATCCAAGCCAAGAGATAGACCAAGATACCAGCCCCGGCCAAAATTAAAAGAAGGAAAATCAGGCGCATCAAAACAGAGTCGACTTCAAAATATTCGGCCAAACCACCGGCAACACCGCCAAGCATCTTGTCACTACAGGAACGATATAATTTTTTGTTTGTCATAAAGGATTTCTCCGGCTATTCGCTGTTAGCTGCTTAACAGCCAATATTTTCCAACGGTTCTTATTATATCAAAATGACTCTCGGTTAATCCATATTAATATGAATAATGACTTTACCGACATACTTTTCCATTGTTTCGGCTATCTTTTCCAGGTCTTTCCGGTTAAAACGCTTCGTCATCTTAAGCTTTTCATCATAAACAATATCCGGCCGGAAGTTTTGAAGAGTAAAGGTTTCTGCCCCATCTATTAGTTTGCCTATTTTATTAAAATCCTCAAGGGTATGGTAATAAGGCAAAACAGTTGTTCTAAATTCATATTTAATTTTTGAATTTTTTAAGATATTTATACTCTCTTGTATAACTTTTGTGTTCACAAATTTGGAGATTTTTTGATATTTTTCGAGAGGTCCTTTTATGTCCATAGCAACATAGTCCAAAAGGTTTTCTTCTATCAGGCTGGCTAACAATTTGGGATTTGTACCATTTGTGTCAAGCTTGACCAAAAATCCTTTGCTTCTTATTTTTTGTACAAAAGGCTTTATCCCCTTTTGTACCAATGGCTCCCCGCCGGTAATAACGACTCCGTCGAGCTTACCTTTTCTACTGGAAAGAAACTGCCAAAACTCCTTTTCACTGAGTCGTCCTTTGCCAATCTCCAAAAGATCTGGATTGTGACAGAAACCACAACGAAAGTTGCAGCCTTGGGTGAAAACCACGGCTGCAACTTTGCCCGGATAGTCAATCAAGCTGGTTTTGACTAAACCGCTGATTTCCATCTGTTACCGACTAGTCTTGTTTTCTAAGTTAAAGTTTACTCTGTCACTGTATTCGGCCTGTTTGCCGTCGTTCCACTGATTTACCGGCCGGATATAGCCGACAACTCTTGAATAAACTTCACAGCGAGTCCTGGCTGCTTCAAGATTAGAGATTTCGTTTGCTGGCATTTTGCCTCCTTTGTTATGCCCCTTTATGAGACATCGCTTTTTTATTTTTTCCGCTTCTAGCGGAAGGCTTTGGTTTTAATCCCGAACGGGATCCCGTAGGGATTTTTATGCTAATTTGCTCTTTGTAACCAATTTCTTCATCACAGATTGGACAATATTTGTGTTCCCCTTTGACATAACCATGCTTTGGACAGACCGAAAAGGTTGGAGATAGGGTAAAATACGGCATTTTGTAATTCTCGGCTATCTTTTTGACCAAACTTTTGACTGACTCAATATTATCTAAGCGCTCACCCAAGTAGATATGAAAGACTGTCCCACCGGTATACATCGTCTGAAGAGAATCTTGGAGGTCAAGCGCTTCAAAAACGTCTTCGGTGAAGCTGACCGGAAGCTGGGTTGAATTGGTATAGTACGGCCTGGCCCCGAGGCTTTTGTTAGCATTGTCATTGGCAACAATGATATCCGGATATTGTTCTTTGTCTCGACTGGCAAATCTTCTAGTTGTCCCTTCGCCTGGTGTTGCTTCTAGATTATAAATATGATTTGTCTCATTTTGGTAATCCATAATCCTGTTTCGCATAAAATTCATCACTTCCAGAGCAAATTTGTGACCTTTTTGGGTCGTGATGTTTTCCTCCTTGCCAAGGAAATTCTTGATTGACTCGTTCATTCCTAGAAGTCCAATAGTCGAAAAGTGATTAGCCCAGTATTGGCCAAAGCGAGCCTTGACGTTAGTTAGATAAAAGCGGGCAAAAGGATATAAGCCTTGGTCCATAAACCTCTCAATCACCTTTCTTTTGATTTCCAAGGATTCTTTAGCCAGATCCATCAGATGGCTCAATTTTTCGTAGTATTCTTTCTCATTTTTTGAAAGATAGCCCAGCCTAGCCATATTAATAGTGACGACACCGATGCTACCGGTGAGAGGATTCGAGCCAAAGAGACCGCCACCCCTCTTTCTGAGCTCGCGATTGTCCAAACGAAGTCGACAACACATGCTCCTGGCATCATCCGGAGACATGTCTGAATTGATAAAATTTGAAAAATAAGGAATGCCGTATTTAGCTGTCATCTCCCAAACAGGATTTAGGTTGGTATCATTCCAGTTGAAGTCGTTGGTAATATTGTAAGTCGGGATCGGAAAAGAAAAAATCCTCCCATTAGCGTCACCCTCAAGCATAACTTCAGCAAAAGCTTGATTGATCATATCCATTTCTTTCTGATAGTCTTTGTATTTCTCTTTTTGCGGTTTGCCACCGATAATGACATGTTCCTCGGCCAATTGTCCGACCGGTGTCAGGTCCATCGTTATATTGGTAAAGGGAGTCTGAAAGCCAACCCGAGTCGGGATGTTCATCCCATAGACAAACTCTTGCATCGCTTGCTTGACCTGCTTGTAGTTTAAGTCGTCATATCTGACAAAAGGAGCAATCAAGGTATCAAAATTAGAAAAGGCGACTGCTCCGGCACTTTCACCCTGAACCGTATACATAAAGTTTACAACTTGATTTAAAAGTGCTTTTAGGTGCTTGGCCGGACGACTTTGGATCTTACCGGGGACACCACCAAATCCTCTAAGAAGGAGGTCCTTTAGGTCCCAACCACAGCAATAAACAGCCAAAAAGCCCAGGTCATGGATATGAAGATCGGCATCTTGATGGGCCTCTTTGATCTCCTTTGGATAAAGTTTATTTAGCCAGTATTTTTCGGTAATTTGATCAGAAATAAAGTTTCTCAGTCCCTGGAGGCTATAGCTCATATTGGCGTTTTCCCGGACGTACCAGGTATCTTCACCGATGTAGTCGTCCATCATCGATTCGGTATCAACCAGACTTATCTTTCTTAGCTCTTCGTGTTGCTTCCGGTAGACGATATAGGCCTTGGCCGTATCCTCAAAAACCGAATCCATCAGAACGTGCTCAACAACGTCTTGAATCTTTTCCACCTCAGGCAGATGACTGGCATCATATTGTTTATGGAGATAGTCAATTACTTTTTTGGCTAGCTTTTCGGCAATTACCTGACCGTATTCTCCGGTTGCTTCTCCTGCTTTTTCGATGGCAATAGCAATCTTTTCTTCATCGAATTTGACTTTTCTGCCATCACGCTTGATAACTTGCTGAAAAGGCTTTTTCTTCAGGTGCTTCTTGGGCAAAGACAATTGCTTCTGTCGATTTTCATCACTGACAACCATTTTTCCTCTCCTTTTGATTTTTATTTAATCTTTTCTAAAATCTCGGCTTCGGACTTGAATTTTGATATATCGTCAAAGGATTTGTAGACACTAGCGAACCTCATATAGGCAACCTTGTCTGTCTCTTTAAGTCTATCAAGGATAAGATCACCAATTTTTTTGCTGGTAACTTCTTTTTCTCCAGTTGCAAAGATCTCTTTTTCGATCTCACCCAAGATTTTTTCTATTTCTGGCTCCGTAACCGGTCTTTTCTCTAAGGCCTTTTCGACGCCCTTGCTCATCTTTTCTCTGGAGTAAAGCTCTTTGCGTCCGTCTTTCTTTAGAACAGTCAGAATCGGTGCCTCTGGCCGCTCGTAGGTGGTAAAGCGAAAATTACACTCGAGACATTCCCGGCGACGACGGATAGCGACCTCGCCTTCAATGTCCCTTTTTTCCAAGACTTTTAAGTTGTTTTTGCCGCAGTTAGGACAGTTCATATGAACTCCTAGAAAAGAAAGATACACAATATGTAGTGTATGTGTAAAATACTATTACGCTATATGTGTGGTGTCAAGACTTTTCTTTTCCACAAAATTTTTTCCTTTTTTATCGCCAAAATCCCAATTTTCCACAATCGAAAGTAGCTGTTAGAAAAATTATAAAACGAGCAGCGAATGACTAATGTCAAATAGCGAAAAACAAAAAGAGGCCTTCCGACCTCTTCTAAGATTTTACCTATAGTTTTTATCTTTAAGTTTTAAGTTTTTAAATGCCTAAATTATTCCATTCTCTTCCTGATAAAGGTCGGGATAGCCCACTCTTCTTCGTCTTCAGTTTCTGCTTCCTCTTTTTCCGGCTCTAGGCTAGCGACAGGTTTTCTGGTCTCAAAGTCTAAGTGCGAATGAGCTTGCATCGGGTTGTGAACACCCTCAAAGCCGGTGGCAATAACGGTAATTCTGACTTCTCCAGTAATGTTTGGATCGATGACGGCACCAAAGATAATGTTGGCTTCGGTATCAACGGCATTGGTAATGACTTTGGCTGCTTCGTCAATCTCGTGCATACCTAGGTCTGCCCCACCGGTAACGTTAAAGAGGACGCCTTTGGCTCCGTTAATCGAAAGTTCCAAAAGAGGTGAGTTGATTGCCTGTTTGGCTGCTTCGATTGCCCTATTCTCGCCACTACCCCGGCCGATACCCATCAGAGCTGAGCCGGCACTAGACATAATCGTTTTAACATCGGCAAAGTCGACATTGATAAGGCCGCTTTCTGTTATCAGGTCTGAGATACCTTGAACACCTTGTCTCAGGACATCGTCGACTACCTGGAAAGCATCCAAAAGCGAGGTTTTTTTGTCAACTATTTGCAAAAGCCGGTCATTAGGAATGGTGATGAGAGCATCAACTTTGTCCCTCAATCCTTCAATCCCTTCTTCGGCAATTCTTTTTCTCTTTTCACCCTCAAAAGCAAAAGGCTTTGTGATGACACCAATAGTCAGAGCACCAACTTCTTTGGAAATATTAGCAATGATCGGTGCAGCTCCAGTCCCGGTCCCGCCACCCTCACCGCAGGTGATAAAGACCATGTCGGCACCTTTGAGTGCCTCATAGACGGTTTCGCTATCTTCTTCGGCTGATTTTTTGCCAACTTCCGGGTCCGAACCAGCGCCTAAACCTTTAGTTAGTGATTTTCCAATATGTATTTTTTTATCTGCGTGTGAGGAATGCAATGACTGAGCATCGGTATTAACAGCTAAAAACTCAACCCCCTTGAGTCCTGCCTCTACCATTCTGTTGACTGCATTTATCCCCGAACCGCCGACACCGACCACCTTGATCCGTGCAAACGTTTCCATACTAGGTTTAATTTCAGCCACTTTAGCGCCTCCTAAATTTAGCTTAAAAACACTTAGTCAATCTTTGTCTGCAATTGTATAGATTATTTGTTCAAAAGTAAAGACTTTTTTAATTATTGAATCAATATATTGTTCAAAATCAATATAAAATGTCTTTCAAAGTATCAAAAAATACCCGCCGAAAAGCTAGGTATTTTGGAATCGTTTTAGGGCAAAAAAGTTTTGATAATTTTCTTTAGTTTCCCGACCACTTCTGATGTCGGCAAAGATCCACCTAGACTATGTCCTTCTTCAAAAGCATAGAGCATTAGACCGACGCTGACAGATAGACTCGGGTCATAAGCTTTGTCGGTCAGACCACTAAGTGAATGCGGTTTGCCGACTTCTACCGGTAGCTTGAAGCATTCCTTAGCCAAAACATCAATCCCTGACAGCTTCGCTCCTCCACCGGTCAAGATTATGCCGGCCGGTAGCAAGGTGTCTTTGCCGATTCTCTTCATGTCATCCTTAATAATCTTAAATATTTCTTCCATCCGGGCTTCGGTAATTTCGGCAATGTGTCTTTTCGAGAAAACACCTTCCTCTTTGATATCAATTGTCGAAAGATCGATTTTTTCCTTTTCGGTTACGTCCTTGTGATAAGCATAGCCATATTTCAGCTTAACTTTTTCCGCAACATCAACAGAAGTTCTGAGGCCTATAGCAACATCATTAGTTACGGCCGCTGCCCCAATCGGGAAAATATTTGTATAAAGAATACTATCGTCCTCAAATATTACCAATCCGGTCGTCTCGGCTCCGATATCAATGACGGCACAGCCTAATTCTCGTTGTCTTTTGCTCAAGACGGACTTGGCTGCAGCTAAGGGAGTAACGATAAGGTCATCTACTTTTATTCCTGCTTGAGTGACGCATTTGTTCAAATTTTTGGAGACTTGGACCGAAGCAGAAACGATGTGGGCTTCAACTTCCAGCCGAACCCCGGTCATACCGATAGGGTCCTTGACCCCCTCTTGGTTGTCGATGATAAAAGACCTCGGGATAACATGGGTTATCTCTTTGTTTGGTGGCAGCTGAATCGCCTGAGCCGCTTCTTCTGCTCTGGCCATATCATTTTTAGTGATTTCTTGGTCAGCTCGGCCGACAGCAACAATCCCCCTGGAGTTTGCAGAAACGATGTGTCCACCATTCAGGTTGACCGAAGCGTGATCAATCGTAAAGCCGCAAGTCCGTTCGGCAATTTCAATTGCTTCAGAAATGCCACTGACGGTCTCTTCTATCTCGTTGACGACACCTTTTCTAAGCCCTGTAACATGAGAGGTACCGACGCCAATTATTTTGACTGTTTCTTCTTCCGTTGGTTGACCAACAACAGCACTAATTTTACTTGAACCAACATCAAGTCCGATGAAATATTCTTCCTTTTTTGCCATGATTTTCTTACTAACCTTAATATTATAAAATCTGGTGAAACTTTTTTACAAGACTAAACTGTCAATTTGTCAAAATAATCGGTGAGGAATCGGTAATATAAATTGAGTGTTCAAAATGAGCAACCAATGAGCCGTCTGTTGTTTTGTAAGTCCAGCCATCGTCGGCTTGGAAAACCTCATAGCCACCGAGAGAAATCATTGGCTCAATCGCTAGTGTCATTCCTTCTTTTAGGCTTGGCCCTACTCCTTTCTGTCCAAAATTTGGGACCATTGGTTCTTCATGAATCTCTCTGCCGACACCGTGCCCAACCAAGGCTCTAATGACGCTAAACCCGGCTTTCTCAGCGTAATTTTGGATCGCGTTACCAATATCACCGATATGATTACCGACTTTAGCTTCGGCAATGCCAAATTCCAGGGCCTTTTGAGTCGTAGCCAAAAGCTGTTTAATTTTGCTATCCACCTCTCCGATCACAAAAGAGATAGCCGCATCGGTATGATAACCTTTATGATAAACGCCGATATCCAGACTAACGATATCCCCGGTCTTGATTGCCCTCTCTGAAGGAATGCCATGAACAACTTCATCGTTAATCGAGATACAAACAGCGGCCGGGTATGACTCATAACCTAAGAAGGAAGGTCGGACCTTGTACTTTAGAAACAGCCGTTTGGCATACTCGTCGATTTCCTTTGTCCGCAGACCAACTTGTGTTTTTTCTTTAAGCTCGGCCAGGATAAGAGCAAGGATATGCCCACCTTCCTGCATCGCCTGTAGTTTTTCGTTAGTCACAGATTAAGCCCTTTTTTAATATCGCTAGCGACATCTTCAATTGATTGTTTGCCGTTTATTTCCAAAAGGATCCCCCTCGACTGATAATAGCTGACTAAAGGTAGTGTCCTTTCAAGAAAAACCTGCATTCTGTTTATGACGGTCGCTTCATTATCATCTTTTCTGATTGTCGGCCTACCACCACAATCAGGACAAATTGTTTCACTATAGAGAGGCCGGCCGCAATTAGCACAAACTTTCCGGATTGTTAACCGCTTTACCACCTCTTCTTCGTCTAGATAGATATAAACAGTTGCATCAAGGCTTCTACTATGGTGGATGAGCATCTCATCAAGTTTCTTGGCTTGAGTTAGGTTTCTAGGGAAGCCGTCAAAGATAATACTCTTTTCTTCGCTTACTTTGGCAATCTTTTTATTAATCGCCGCGTAGACAAGATCATCGGCCAGAAGTTCTCCGCGATCTAAGGTTTTCTGAATTTCAGGATCTTTTGCCGCTAGTTCTCGGGCGATCTCTCCGGTCGCTAAAACTTCAATATCCAAAAGTTTTTTTAGTTCGCTAATCTGTGTTCCCTTACCTGACCCCGGTGGGCCCAAAAAGACAATTGTTTTAGCCATTTTTTATCCTTTCTCTGATTGTTTCCTCAATCTGAAGCATTCTTACTTCATCTGCTTTGTTTTCATGATCATAGCCATAGAGGTGAACCAAACCATGAACCAAGAGCCTTTGGATTTCTTCTTTCAAGCTTTCACCATAAAGCTTTGCTTGCTCTTTAGCTTTAGTATAGCAGATAACAATCTGACCCATAAGGGGCCGTGTGTCTACGACAAAGCTCAAGACGTCAGTGGCTTTGTCTTGACCTCGATACTTCAGATTTAATTCTTGCATCTCTTTTTCGTTTACAAAGGCTAGCTCAATCTCGCCTTTTTTATCGCCCAAAACAGAAAAAGCAGCTTCTGCTACTTTTCCCAAATTGAAACTTATTTTGAACCGGTTTTTTATGACTCTAAAAATCATCCTAGTTGTTTTCTAACCAGATCCGAAATGGTTTTACCGTCCGCTTGACTTCCAATTTTGTCCATAACCGCTTTAATCGCTTTGCCCATATCTTGAACCGAGGTGATTTTTAGCTCGCTAATGATCTCTGCGACAACTTTGGCCACCTCTTCTTCGGATATTCTTTCTGGCAAATATCGTTCGATTAAATCAAGTTCGGCTTTTTCCTTTTTAGCTAGGTCAGCTCTGTCGCCAGCTTCGTATTGGGCAATCGAGTCCCGACGCTGCTTGGCTTGCTTTTCTAGAGTTTTTATAATATCGGCTTCATCCAGTGTTGCGCCTTTTTCTATTTCTGCGTTCTTGATCGAGCTTTTGAGCAGCCGCAGAAGTGAAACTTCTTCTGTCCGGCTGGCCTTCATTGCTTCAACCAAATCTGCTTCTATTTTGTCTTTTAGGTTCACTAATATCCCCTTATTAGCTGTTGTCTGACCTTTTGTTCTTTTCTGGCCTTTTTGCGAATAGCAATCTCTCGTCCTTCTCTTTTTGATAGATCTTTTTCGAAATACATTCTTTTTCGAGCATAGGTCAAATTACCGCTTTGTTGTACCTTTCGGTTAAAGCGTCTGACTAAACTTTCAAATGGTTCTCCATCTTTGCGTATAACTGATTGCAAATTAAAACTCACCTCCTTAAGTAGGGTTTACTTGGCTTATTTTAGCAGATTTTTTGCCTTTGGTCAAAGCTTAGTGGCAAGATAAGTGCTTATCTTTGTTGCGACTTGGTCTAACTTTGATTCATCCACTTCGTGAGTTTTTTCCGGATTGAGCTCGTAGGCTTTGCTGATTGGGACAAGATGAATATGAACATGAGGAACGCCAAAACCTTCCACGATTAAGCCAACTTTCTTCGATCGCATCACTTCCTTTAGGGGGATAGCTAACTTTTTTGCCGTCTGAAATATTCCTTTGTACTCATCATTACTTAAATCAAAGATATCTTCTGTATGCTTTTTTGGTATAACAAGAAGGTGGCCGTCACTAATAGGTTTTATATCCAAAATAGCGATAGCCTTATCATCTTCCCAGACTTTTTTGGCCGCTATCTTCCCTGAAATAATCTTACAAAATAAACAATCCATAAAAACTCCTTTTTTATATTATAGCAAAAAGAGTCGTTGAAGCTGTTGTTGAAGATCCTACATACGGAGCCGAATCCTGCCTTCCGGCAGGCAGGTATTTAAATGAGATCCTCACGTCGTAATTTCGACAAATTACTCCTCAGGATGACAGGAGGGGTAGGTAGGCAAAACATAAAATCATTAATAATTTATAATTAAATTTGATTAAAAATTATTAAAGCTGTTAGCCAATGTTGAATAGCGAATGACGAGTGACTAACGGCGAATGGCTAACTTACCCTTGACATCTTTCTTCTCTTACTCTATAATCTCTTCGAGCATAAAAAACTATTGACAAATAGAATCCTTTATGCTATTATATTACACGATCCCAATGAAAGTTGGGGTTTTTAGTTGGGCAAGGAGCCCAGCTTTGAGGGTAGAAAGGTGGTTTGTTCGTAAGAATGAACAGAAAGATGATTATGGCTATGTTACTTGTTTTCATAGCTGTAAAGAACCCTATCGGGTTGGGCCAAGCTAAGATTGCCTTAGCTGAGCCTCAAAGAGCCGAAACAAGCGCCCTGGGCGAGGCGAATATCGCACAAAACATAAACAATGTCTATCAAACAAATAGAGTTAAGACAGCCGAGGAAAAGGCTAAGTCACAGCTTGCCGAGTACCAAAAGCTGATCGCACAAGAAAAGGCCGCTAGAGAGGCCGAACAAGCAAAACAGGCAGCCGCTAAAGCTGTTTCTGCCGTCCCTGAAACTAGGGGCGGCTTCGAAGCCATCTACGCTGCTGCCGAACAACGCTTCGGTGTCCCTAGACAGATCCTAGCCGCCGTTCACTATGTCGAGACTGGTCAAAGAGGAACTACCTCTGTCTCCAGTTACGCCGGAGCTCAAGGTCCGATGCAGTTTATGCCTAGTACCTTTAGAGCTTATGCGGTAGACGGTAACGGTGACGGAGTCAAAAACATCAATGACGTTCACGATGCTATCTACTCCGCTGCTAACTACCTGAAGGCCAATGGTGCTGCAAACGGTAACGTCAGAGGTGCTCTCTACCGATACAATCACAGCTATAGTTATGTCGAACACGTTCTCTCTATAGCTAGATCGTTCGGTTACGCTGGCTAAAACAAAAGTAAACTTTAGAAAAACTCCCCTTTCGGGGAGTTTTTCTTATTTTAGTCTTTTTTTCATTTCTTTTAAGGCCTGGTCTTGGGGGTAGACTTCCTGGTTACCGGAAGCCATTTCTTTGATGATAACCGCTCCATTGTAAGCTTCTTTTTGGCCGATAATAAGGGTATATTTTGCCTTTAGTCTATTTGAACTACTTAATTGTTCAGAAATGCTGCCTTTATCTAGGCAACCCTCAGCCGAAAGACCCAAGTCCCAAAGTCCGTTCAAAATTTTTAGACAACTTTTTCTGGCTTCGTCACCAATTTGAGCAACGAAAACGTCGGTTTTTTTGACCGGTTTTACCTCGACGTCGGTATTGGTTTTGAGCTCTTCGACAATCCGATCAACCCCGGCGGCAAAACCCAAAGCCGGTGTTTGCTTGCCACCAAGCATCTCAACCAGACGATCGTACCTGCCACCTCCGCCAAGAGCAAAACCTTCTCTTTCGGTCCAAAATTCAAAAACAGTTCTGGTATAATAATCAAACCCCCTAACCAAACGGGGATTGAGCTCATAACGAACGTTAATCTCATCCAAGAGCTCTAAAACGCTTTTAAAATGCTCGTGGCAGTCGCCGCAAAGATAATTAACAAACTGAGGTGCTTCTTCGATGATCGGCTGACATTGCTTTTCTTTACAGTCTAGAAGTCTCAAAGGATTAAGCTCATATCTTCTTTTGCAATCCGGGCAGACTTTATTTAGTTTGTCTTTGTAATATTCTTTCAAAACCTTGATATATTTGGGCCGGCAAGCAGCATCTCCGATGCTGTTTAGTTGAACCGAAAAATTACTTAAACCTAAGTTTTTGAAGACTCTGGCGGCGGTAGAGATAACGGTCACATCGGCAATCGGATTGTCATCGCCGATCAGCTCAAAGCCAAATTGCCAGTGTTCACGGTACCGGCCGGCTTGCGGTCGCTCATAGCGGTACATCGGCATAAAATAACATAATTTTACCGGTTGAGGCCAAGCCTGCATCCCATTCTCCAGATAAGCTCTGACCATTGGCGCTGTTCCTTCCGGCCTAAGCGTAAGGGAATTGTTTGACTTGTCGTTAAAGGTATACATCTCTTTATCGACAATATCCGTCCCCTTACCAACACTCCGGACAAAAAGGCCGGTATCTTCAAAAACCGGTGTTGTTACTTTCTTGTAACCGGCTGAAAAAACGACTGATTCAAAGATATCAGAGAGATAGCTATAGTAAGTTTGATCTTCAGGCAAAATATCTCTCGTCCCTCTGGGAGCTTGATAAATTTTCTTACTCATTACCTATTCATTTTAGCAAACAATTTTCCTGCTGCAAGCGCTTATTTTTTCTTGAGATTAGTAACACCTTCAATCCGGCGAATCTTGGGTAAAAGATCGGTTAGAACAGTCGGATCATTAACCGTGAAGGCCAAATCAAGCCGGCTGGTCTTTTTGTCCTGATTATAAGCCTTGCGATCATCAATAATAATATTCTCTCCGGCCAAAAATGAAGTTATATCTCTGACCAAACCGACTCGGTTTTCGCCAATGATTTCCAGTTTGAC
>CAYYEV010000009.1:6232-16648 GCA_964471065.1 uncultured Candidatus Saccharibacteria bacterium | reverse complement strand
GGAGGACTTTCAACCCTTTTAGCTCCTTAGCCAAAGATAAAATTTCTTCGTAGAGTTCCGGTTCAATGATTTTTCTGTAATCAGCGATTCTTTTCTTTTCGAGTTTGATTTGTTCTAACATAAGTTTAATTTTTTCAGCCATAGGTTGATCCGCCTCTGGCGGAGATTTTAATCATTTTCAACGATTTAATTTTTGAATCCTTTCTCTTATCTTCTCGCTTTCGAGCTCGCGGATGGCATCACTTGCAATCCATCTTGCCGTTTTACCAGCCATAGTTGTGTCATTCTGAGCGGAGCGAAGAATCTCTCTAGCCGTTTCCAGCGCCTTTTTGTGAAGCTTGAGATTGCGGCACTTGCCGATATTACGAATTGTCCAATTGACCGCTTTTTTGACAAAGTTCCGTTCGTCAGTCGCTTCCCTTTTGCAAATCTCCAGGAATTTTTCAAAAGGTTTATCCTCTGCTTTTTTGTCATGGACAGCCAGAGCGCACATAATAACAAAGCCGGCTCGCTTAACAAACTCCTCCGGCCTCGATGACCATTCTTCGGCTTTTTGATAAGCATATTTTGTTTTGTCAAAAAGTTCGGAGCAGACGAGATCACAGACATCCCAAGAGTCGAAACCCTTGACCCATTTCTCCAGCTGTTCTTCGGTTGCCTTGCCCGGATCGTCAATAAAACCGGCCAAAATCCTAGCTTCATGAATTTCCGAGTCCCAAAGCTTAAGTGCCAATTCGTGCCTGTTCGACTCTTTCTTCAGCTCCTTGGCAAAAGTACGCAGTTTTGGCACAGAAATAACCCAGGCATTTTTAACATTGATGCCGTACCTGGCCATTCCGGCCAAATCTTTTGGATCGTGAGTTGCCAAACTTTTTAGCTTTTCAATTACTTCTTTGTAAGTCATGACAATTGTCGCTTTAAGCTCTCGATGACTTTATCTTTCTCTGCAAGGTCTTGAATAGTAAAATCCGGCTGGTGACTTATCAAAAATTTCTCATGATCCCCGTACCAACGGTCATATTGAGAGATAAACCATTCAGCCGTTTTCCCGTCGCGTTCTTTTCTAATTGCCTCCTCGGCTATGTCCCTGTCTACTTCAACGCTGATAACAAATACCTTGTAGCCGTTTTCGTCAGCCCACTTTTTGTACTCATCGAATTTCCGGTCAACACTGGCGTCCAAAATAATAAGCCCATTTTTCACTTGAGTTAGCTTTTCAAAGACAGTCGGCATATATTCATCTAGGATGTCTTCGGGCTGTTGGACGCTATCAATTTTTTCATTCTCATAGACTAGCGTTCTAGCATAATCCTTATCGAGATAAATACCGTTTACTTTATCGGCAATTTCTTTGGCCAATCGCGTTCGCCCGCAAAAAGAATCAAGGTCTTTGAATTTGGAGTATTTTTGTTTTGAAGTTTGTCGTAAAATTTTTTGTTTAAAGTTTCTTTCAATCTTTCTTTCATGGTTACTCCCTTCTATTATAAGGATTTTACCATATACTCGCCGAATAATTTGTAACCGAGATTGCGATAATAATCGCGGACACCGACACCGGAGATGACGGCGATTTTTTTATAACCATTTTTTTTAGCCAACCTTTCCGCTTCGGCAATTAATTTCTTGCCATAACCGGTATGTTGGTTTGTTCCCTTCTCACCGATTTCCGTTTCCTGGCCATAGGTATGGACCTCGCGGATGAGGGCACAACCTTTCAATTCGGGAAACAATTCGAATAACTCGTCATCGCGAGACGTAATCATGGCGATCTCATGAGATTGCTTCGTCGAATTCTCTCCTCGCAATGACATTAGAGGAAAACGAAGCCTTAGCAGTGAATATAAGACTTGTCGATCTTCAGTCTCGTAGCTCAGAAAAACTTCCTTACCATCCGAAGCTTCATATTCTTCCTTAAATAACTTTATACTTTTTACTTTTAACTTTTTACTTACGGCGTTGCCGATTTCACGGCAACGGATGCACCGGCATTCCCAGCCTTCTTTCTCGGCTTGCTGCAGGATAATCTGACGCAGGTTGGAAGCAGTAGAGCCGGATTCAATGGAAGTCGCCGGGATATCCCGAATCGTCCGCATAATCCTAATCCAATATGGAGTGTGTTTTTTGATATCGGAAATGATATCAATTAATTCTTTATCAGAGTAAGAATGATATTTTTTGTCTTTATATAATGTATAGAGAGGAGTGTTTTTTGTCACCATACAAGGATAGATTTTGATGTAATCAGGACGATAATCCTTATTTTCGAAAACTTCCCGAAAAATCTTTTTGTCTTTCTCGGTATTTGAACCGTAGAGATTGGGCATTAAATGCCAACAGATCTTGAAGCCGGCGTCCTTCAGTAGTTTGGTCGCTCTAGCCGTCTCGGCTACTCCATGCCCCCGCTTATTCATTTCCAAAATTTTGTCGTCAAGAGTTTGGACGCCAAGCTCAACCCGGGTTGCTCCGAGATAGCGAAACCACTTAACCTCATTTTCATCTATATAATCCGGTCGGGTTTCTAAGGTCAGGCCGACGCAGCGTGACTTGGCCGTCTCGTTTTTTTCCTTTGCTTTGTCTAAAGTTTTTGACCTTGAGCCATTCATGGCATCGAAACAATTTTTGATAAATTCTTCCTGATAATCATGTGGTAGATAAGAAAAAGTTCCGCCGATAATGATTAGCTCAATTTTGTCGATTGGATGACCTTGAAGCCTGAGTGAATCAAGACGGGTTTTGACCTGATCGTAGGGATTGTATTTATTAAGAATCGCCCGCATCACTGCCGGCTCATTCGACAAATAGCTTTTGGGGACATCTATCTCCGTCGGGCAGTAAATACAGTTCCCCGGGCAGGGATAAGGCTTGGTCAGAACCGTCACAACAGAGACACCGGAAAGTGAGCGCACCTTTTTGGTCACCAAAAGCTTTTCAAGCGTTTCGTTCGGCTCAAGGTCACCTTCGGCAACCAAGGCATCGTAGACCTCCCGAAGTTTGACATTTGCGCTGAAGCCCTTAACATTATGCTTAGCATAAATAACGCTGACAACTTTTCTAAAACTTTCTTCGTCGCTGACCTTTTGATCAATCAATTTGTAAATGATTTCTTCGAGATAATTTGTCATTGGTCATTAGTTCCTTGTCACTGTTTTACTGTTCGCTCTTCGTTTTTTGATTTATAATTTGTAATTGAATTTGATTAAAAAATTAAAAATTATATTATTGTGGATAAAAAACTTGCTCAAAATTTAGTCGATAAAACGCGTGACGATTATAACAAGATTGCCCCTCACTTTTCTAGCACCCGATATGCCTTCAACTGGCCAAGAGTGGTAAAAGCGATTGAGATTCTAGCCATTCCGCCAAAATCCAAAGTGCTTGATCTCGGTTGTGGCAATGGCCGGGCGACAGAGATTTTATCAAAAAATGGTAATAAATATACCGGCTTAGATATCAGCGAAGATTTGATCGGATTCGCCAGAGAGAGACACCCTGAGGTAAAATATTTTGTCGGCGACCTTTTGGACGCTCCTTTTCCGAGTAAAAGTTTTGATTACGTTATTTCTCTTGCTACCCTCCATCACATTCCTTCGGCGGAGAAAAGACTACAAGCTCTCAAGGAAATCTACCGGCTCCTAACGCCGGGTGGCACAACCCTTATTACCGTTTGGTATTTCTGGAATGACCCGGGATTTGAAAAATTTCTCGAGAAAGAACCAAACGAGATGGACTTTGGAGATTTCCTCAAGCCCTGGAAAGATAGCCAGGGTAAAGTCCTGGTAGAAAGGTATTTTCATGCCTGGAAAGAAGACGAGATAGCAGAGTTTTTTAAAAAAGCCGGCTTTACCGGCATCAAGATAACTAAGGCTGACGATAAGAAAAATAATCTGATCGTTGTTGCCAAAAAACCTTCTTAAAAAGTAGTGGCCCTCCGCCCCGTCAATGCCAGCATAGAACATGAGCCGGTATCGAGGTGCGGAGGGCCGTGCCCTCATCTTGTCGTGCATGCTTCGTACCATGGTATGAGAAGCCTTTCGACCCCTCCGAGCAATACACGATTACGTCCCCGCGCGAGGACAAGCAAGATGAGGTTCCTCCGATGGGGAACGGTTTCGGGCCCCATCCTGAGCGAGAGCGCGCTCAGTTAGAGAGGAACTTTGGCTACGCCGGCGAGTCCTGCTTTACGAGACAGCACTCTTTCTCTGAGGGTCTACGACCACCCGTCTGGGTCTTCGGCGCAACGAAACATGAACGTTTCAGATTACTTTGTCTTCAGACAACGGCAAAAATTGTAATAAATTTACTTGTCTTTGTCAAGGACAAGTTGGCCCTTATTCTTTGATCAAAATATTGTATCTAGCAACTTTATTGTTGTAACTGTCGATGAGATCTCTGATTTCTGAAATCAAATTATTGTACTCAGGAACAAGGTTGTTGTAAGCACGGTAATCGTTACTCGCCCTGTAGATATCAAGCTGACTCCTAAAATCATCTAAATTCTTTTCTTTTTGCTCGATAACCGGTTTTTGCCTTTCAAAATAAGCCGCTAAATCCTCAATTTCTCTTTCGTTCAAGATAGTCTGAATAACTCCTTGATATACCTTGCCTTCTGTTTTAGAAAAAATCTCGGGAAGAGAAAGAATCTTGTTCTGGCTTTCATAAAAAGAATTCGCATCAAAAGTTTGGGCTTCACTTCTGGCAACAGCCTGGAGATTGTCCCGGCTCAGCTCAGGAATAATCCCAACTTTATGGCCGATGGCCGTCGTCTCGGCAATGCAATATCCGGAATTATAATTTGAATATTCCCTGGAACACTGGACGGCAGCAGCCATGTGCTGATCACTTTCATACATAAAGATGGCCGTGCCGTAGCCAAGTTTTTTCAAAACAGCAACCGTCAAAAGAGTTTTGTCCGAGCAAATGCCGGTGCCTTCATAAAGGGTTTCAAAAGGATATCGAGGATGGGTCAAGTCTGTCTTGGCCCTAGCCTCATCATAAGGCAAATACTGGACAAAGCCGATAGCCAGATCGACAACTTGATCTAAGCTCATCCCGTTTTCTTTGGCTATTTCCGCTATCTTTTGGGCAACCTTATCGATAGTTTTATCTTCTGTCGGTGTACTCAAATACCGGCTTAGAGAGATCTCTTCAAAATTCGAAAAAATGCCTTTGAGCTTTTTTTCATAATATTTGTCAGTGCTCCCATATAGGGTTTCGGTCAGGCTATAAGATTTTCCTTTATATTGCCACTCATATTTCTTGGCAATCGGTTCTTTTGGCGCCGGAAATCTATTTTGCAATAAGTAGAAAAGACCGAGAGCGATGCCTGCAAGGACAAAAATAATTACAACAGTTGTAATTGGCTTCAGTAAATGACGCTGTTTCGGTATAGTCTTCTTATTCACTTTATAATCATACCTGATGAGACAATAACAAAAAAGCTTCTTCCCAAAAGTTGTTGAAAATCGTAAAAAATGCTATAGTTTTAGAAGTTTTTACTGTAAAAAATCCATCAATGAGTAAAAAATTAATTGCCAGAACGGCAAAACTTTTGACTGAATCAAAACGAGGGCACAAGGGTAAGGGTGTTGCTATTACTTATGAACATATGCCTCGTGATCTGGATGAGAGAAATCACGGTTCGATCTATGCCGTCATCAATGTCACTACCCCGACCCACGAAGCCGAAGAGCTGACCGAAGTCATTCTGGATGCCTTTCACGGTGAGTATTATCAGGACTTGAGCCGAGATCCCTTGGTTAGCTTCGAAGCGGCTCTGTCAAAAGTAAACGAAGAGTTGGGTGAGATAACCCACCAAGGGAATGTCGGCTGGCTCAAAAACTTAAATGCCATTCTGGCTGTCCTTACCGGCTCTACTTTGCATATAACAAAAGTCGGCAAAACCGAAGCCTACCTATATAGAGGAGCCAAATCAAGTCACGTCAGCGATGGCCTGGGCGGTGACACGGTCAACCCTCTTAGAACCTTTATCAATATTGCTAGCGGTGATCTCTTGGAAAATGACAAGATTGCCATCTTCACTCCCGGAGTCCTATTTCACTTGTCCAAAGATGAGCTCCAAAATTATGTTCAAGAATTTCAGCCGAGAGTGGCCATTAGTCATTTGGCCGACCTTTTGGAAGGAACATCAAACGAAGTCAATCCGAACGCCATTCTCATTTTAGAAGCGATTACACCGGAAGTTGCTTCCAACGAAACGATAGAAGAACAGCCGGATGAAGTCTGGATCTCCGAGCCAAAAAAGCCGGTCAAAGATGCTGTCGATGCTTCCGCTCCTTTTGCCAAAAAAGTCTGGGCAGTAGCAGTTGCATCGTGGCTAGGACTTGTAGCCTTGACTCAAGATAAAGTCATTCCGTTCTTTATTGCTTCTTACCGTGGCTGGGCAAACTTAATAAACGATGTCTATAATCCCAACCGACCGAGAAAAGCAGCCAAGAAAAGCGACGATATCCTGGTCCAAACCGATGAATCTTTATCGGCCACCGATAAAAAAACGGATAATTTTGAAGATTTACCCCCTATTGACGAATTCGAAGAGACTGCTTTACCGAAATCAAAGAAAGCGACCGGGCAGGAAATTTATATCAAAGAATCAAGCTCTAAACCAAAATGGCTAAAATTAGAAAAAGTTAATTTCTCAGCTGCCCAGAATGTCGGCGATAAGCTCGGTAAGCCTTTCAAAAAACTCTTCGGCAAAAGAAATAACATTTTGATTGTTGCTATCGTCTTGGTCTTGCTTTTCTCCGGTGGCATCTTTTTGGCCTGGAAAGACAGAGAAGGCAAAGAGAATATCAAGCTAGCCCAAGCTTCTTTGACAGAGGCTCAGAGCAAATACGATATCGGGCAAAATGCCCTTTCCGGCGGTGAGAAGAAAGCGGCGGCTGACACTTTGAGGCAAGCCAAAAGCATTGCCGAGAGTCTTTTGAATCATGAATCTGTCGGCTCGGATGCCAAAGCTTTGCTTGAAAAAATAAATACGGCTTTAAACGAAGCCGAGAGCGTTGTTCAGTTGAATCCGGAAACTTTCGCTGATGCCACAAACATTGTTGGCGACAACCCCTTTGGACCATATCTCATTGGTAGCAACCTTTATCTAATAAATCGTGATAACGGCTCTGTCGCTAGCATTAGTGCTGAGAGCGGTGAGGTTTCCAGTGTTTTGGATTCACCAAAAATAGACGGCAAAATCTTAGCTGCTACTGCTGTCACCAGAAGAAGTGTTTTGGTCTTTGCCACCGACCAGAGCAAGATTTATGAGTTTGATACGGTTGATGACGAACTGAACGAACAGGATGTAGCTGGAGATATCGAAAAACCGGCTGCTATGACCAGCTTTTCGACTAATATTTATACTCTTGATAGCGCCAACGGCAAAGTTTACAAGAGACTCAAGATAAGTAGCGGCTACGGTCGAAGAACCGAGTACATTACCGATGGCACAACTGTCGGAAATAGTAGCGGCTTAGCAACAGACGCCAGCATTTATGTCCTAGCAAATGACGGCAACTTGATTAAATATTTGGCCGGTAGAAAACAGAATTTCAACCTAACTGAGATGCCTTTCTCGATTTCAAAGCCGGGCACGATATTCGCGGCCGAAGAATTGACAAACCTCTACATTACCGATCCGGGTGCTAAGAGAGTCATTGTTTTTGACAATAACGGCAAATTTATCAATCAACAAGTTTCTGACAAGTTCAACAACGTTTCCGGCATCCATGTCGATGAAAAAACCGGTTATGTCAGTGCTGAAGGCAAAATTTACAAAATTAGTTTATAAAGCTCTTAATTTCTAAAATTATCACTCAATGAAACGCTAAAGACTCGACTAAGAATTTGGCCTTTTTGATCACTGGTAGCCAGCCTTGGCTGGTTATAATCTTCAATCTGATAAGGAACTAGGTTGATACTAATCAACTTCTTGTCATAAAAATAAGTTTCTGCAACAAAGCCTTGTTTTGTCTCTATCGACCACTCCTGATCAAAAATAAAATTACCAAGAGAATAAAATACCGGTACATTTCTGTAGCTTTCCATCGCTTGGACAATATGCGGGTGAGTGCCAACGATAAGATCCGCACCGGCGTCTATAGCCGTATGGGCGACATCAATTTGTGATTGGATTGGAGTAGTCTCGTATTCCACTCCCCAATGAAATTCAGCTACCACAATGTCGGCTTGTTGTTTGGCTTGGGTGATGATTGTTTTGATTCGAGTCAGATCGTCCGGATTGTCTGTTCTTGACCATGGTTTGATGGCAAATCCAGCCACTCCTGGAGAGTCTTCGCCTGCCTCCAGAGCCCCTATAATTGAATTAAAATTAACAAAACCCCATTTCAAATTATTTTTTTCAATAATAAGCGGTTGATAAGCTTCCGCTTCATTCATCCCGCCGCCAACGTAATTAATTTTTTCACTTCTCAGCAGCTCTAGGGTATCAGCAAAAACGGCTGTGCCAAAATTAGTACTATGGTTGTTGGCCAAAGCAACAACATCTACGCCGGCTAATTTTAGCCCTGAAATAGATTTTTGGGGAGCGACAAAATTCATCCCTTCTTCCGGCGGCGTAATTCTATCAGATAGGGGTACTTCCAGATTGATAAAAGTTATGTCCCCCTTGCTCAGTCGATCAGCCATTTTGAGCCAAGGATGATTATAGTCGTTGTAAATTCGCATTTTATGAGCAACCCAACGACCTAAAATGACGTCTCCAACATTGACTAATAAACTTATTTTATTTTGAGTGAAGCTATTTTTTGTAACTACCTTTTGATCGCCGACGGTTACCATTGCTTTCAGTGGATAATCGCTTACCCCTTTGTCCCAAAGTAATTTATTGTCCACGCTTAAACTTTTGACCCGAGAGTCTACGGCCAAAAAGGGAACGATAGCTAAAGCCGTTCGGTCACTGGTAATCTTTTGGAGTATTTCCTCGTCACTTAAAAAATGAACTTGCTGGTGATAAGAAGCGACTTTTAGAACTTTTTGGACATTTTCTTTTTGGTCACTCGTAATATAAATTTCTTCTGTCGTCCCGGTAGAAAATTTATTAGTTAATTCAGCCAAACTAACTGATTCCAAACTACTGGTAAAATGGACAATCGGAACATAATATTGTTCATATTGATATTGATTTTTATCAAATGTCTGAGCCTGACCAGATTTATCTGAAACCAGATAGAAAGTAGCTAGTCCGATGCCGACTAGAAAAAAGGCCCCAACAAAGAAGATAAGCCTTTTTTTCTTTCGGTATTTCTTTGTCCAACTTCTTTTCACTACATTCTTTCGGGGGCTTCGATTCCGATTAAGTCTTCCATCACTATCCGGAGAACTATTTGCGTGGCCCGAACTAGCTCTAGCCTAGCGGCGGTCATCGCTAAATCATTTTCATCTATAACCCGGCATTTGTCATAAAAAGCATGGAATTTTTTGGCAATATTTGTGGCATAGAAAGTTAAGAAATGAACCGGGTAATCTTCAAAAGAAACGATACTTTTTATAATTGTCTCAAGCTGGGACAGCTCGTCAATCAGCTCTATTTCCTCGGGTTGAGTCAAGAGGCTTAGATCAGCCTTTGTCTTTCCCAAGCTTTTGGCATTTGCTAGAATCCCGTGAATTCTGGCGTAGGCGTATTTGACATAAAAAACAGGGTTTTTTTCCGACCTTTCCTTGGCCGAATCCAAATCAAAATCCATATGAGTATTGAAGGCCCGGGATAAAAAGAAAAATCGAGTAACATCGCTGGCGTCCCGAAGGTCCTGAGCACTAGTCGAAAGAGCAATCATCTCCAAAAGGTCATCCATTGTCACATAAGTCCCTTTTCTTTTCGACATCCTGACTTCCTTGCCGTCCTGGATCAAACGAACCATTTGCATAATGACGATATCAAACTTACCACCAAAACCAAGGGCCTCTACTGCCGCTTGCATCCGACCGATATAGCCATGGTGGTCAGCTCCCCAGAAGTTTATGACTTTATCAAATTTTCTCTCATGAAATTTGTCCCAATGATAGGCGGTATCGTTGGCAAAATAAGTATTTTCTCCGTCAGCTTTACGCAAGACCCGATCTTTGTCGTCACCATACTTGGTCGCCTGGAACCAAAGAGCTTCGTCTTTCTCGTAAGTCAGCCCTTTCTTATCAAAATCAGTCAAGGCCCTATCGACTTCCCCACTGTCAATTAACTTTTGCTCGCTGAACCAACTGTCAAAGCTAATCCTCATCTTTTTGACAGAAGGCTTGATTAGTTTTTTTAGAATATCTGCGGCGGCAATTTGACCTAGCTTTTTGGGGTTATCTTTATGTTTGGCGATAACTTCCTTGTTTTCCTTTGCCCAGTCATCAATATATTCGCCTTTGTAAACGTCCTCGTCTTTTTTCAAGAAACCGCTGGCAACG
>CAYYEV010000009.1:0-6222 GCA_964471065.1 uncultured Candidatus Saccharibacteria bacterium | reverse complement strand
GAATCTTGACTTGGTTTCCGCCATCGTTGACCAAATATTCTCTCTCAACGGCGGCTCCTGCTTTTTTGAAAACTCGAGCTAGAGCATCGCCGCCGAAACCGCCTCGCCCGTTAGCCAGAGTCAATGGGCCGGTCGGATTGGCCGAGATAAATTCAACTTGGATCTTTTGGCCTTTAAGGAGATTGCTATTGCCATATCCTTCCTTTTCGGTAAGGATTTGCCGCAAGATGTCATGAAAGATTTCTTTTTTCAAAAAAATATTAATGAAGCCTTTTACTGCTTCGGCTTTTTCTACCCCCGAGCCGGTTTGAATTTTCTCGACTAGTTCGGTAGCAATGTCGGTTGGCGATTTCTTCAACCCTTTAGCCAAACCAAAGGCGACATTGGTAGAAAAGTCACCAAACTCTGGCTTATTCGGCCGAGTTACAACAATTTCCTCCGGGAAAATACGGACACCAGGATAAATTATTTCGATTTTAGAGATAATCTCATCTTTGATTTTGTCTTCAAACATACCGCTATTATAGTCGTTTTTTAGCTTATTTGATAGTATAATTGTGCTTGATATGGCAAACATCAAAGTGGTATCAGATAACAGAAAGGCCCGCTTCAATTACGAATTTCTAGAGACTTATGAAGCCGGCATTGAACTCACCGGACCGGAGGTCAAATCAATCAAGTCCGGTCATATTAGTATCCAGGAAGCCTTTGCCACCGTCAAAGGTAATGAGCTTTGGTTGACCAATGCTCATGTTTCACCTTACAAACCGGCCAGCACCAATAATGCCAAACCGACTAGGCCAAGGAAGCTATTTTTACAGAAAAGAGAAATCAATCACTTACTCGGCAAAGTCCAAACCGAGGGCTATACTATCGTTCCAACAAAAGTCTATTTAAGCCATGGGTTGGTAAAAGTAGAGATTGCCTTGGCCCGTGGTAAAAAGAAGTATGACAAAAGAGAAGTGATAAAGAGGCGCGACATCGAAAGAGATATGTCGCGAGAGCTGAAGAATAAGTAATTTCTATCAATCAAAAAAATCCCAGTCAAATTAACCTTTTATCGCGAAAAGCCTTTCCAGAACCTGTTTTAAGGTAATCTTCAAATGCGGTTGCTTTTTTGTTATTTTCGAAAACAGCACACCACACCAACTTTAAGGGTCTGTGCTTTGAAGTGTGGGGAACTTCTCCATTTTGATGTTTTTCTAATCTCTTCCGGAGATTTTTTGTAGAACCAACGTAAAATTCACCATTAGCTTGTCTTAATATATAAACGTAAAGCATAATTTTATTATTTCTTTTCTTATAATAAAAACAAGTAGACACCTACTTGTTTTTATTCATCCTGCGCCAAAAATTTTCTTGCCAAGTAAAGCTTCATATGAGCAGAGCTTGGTCCTACTTCGCCCTTACGGGCTACGAAGGACATTCTTCTTGCCTCTGCAGTCCTAGATATCTCTGTCTCAAATAACCTCACCTTAGTGGCTTGCCATTTGTAGCTTTAGCGAAGAATGGTGGAGCTGGTGGGAGTTGAACCCACGTCCGAAAGCAAAATCAGAACAAATTTAGCAATTGTACTTAGGATTGATTTTTAGAATGTGTAGTAAAAATCCCAAGAAAACCTATACATTCGGACCTCTTAGTCTTGGTCCCGGCTTAGAGATATCGCCGGAAAGCGTCTCGATATATATGACACTCTAACTTTTCGATTCGAGCCTCAAAAAGCAGAATGGCTTACGCGATTAGGCGAAAGCTGGCGCAAAAGCGTTTACGCAGAAAGCGTTAGCGATTTTGCTAGATAGTGTTTTTGCACTTATCAAGTGAGTGTTTTGGTAACGCGAAACATTCAATCGCGAATTGCATCATTCTGATTTTAATGTACCTTCGTCGAAGCCTTGTCAGCCCCCGACTTGCCACGATAGATAATTATCCTAGCCAGACGGCAACATAAAGTCCATTTAACTGAGCTTTGCTATTCTAGCACATTTTGCAAGAAAAATCAAGTCTTTTTACTTGAAAACGATCTTGTTTTTTTAATAAGAGCAAAACCCACTCCCAGCGGAATCCAGAAGTTATAGGCTCGGAAAATGAGAGAAATGGCCGTTGCCGAAATAATCGGGATGCCAAAGGAAGCAAAAATAACGGCCATCGCTGCCTCTGTCACCCCCACCCCCTCTGGATGTGGCGAGATAATTCGAACTAGTTCTCCAACTGCATAACCAGCGATTAAAGCACCGTAATGAATCGAGAGACCAAAGGCTTTGAAGATGACAAAAAGCGAAAGGATGCAAGCAGCATGTGTCAGAAAAGCGACAATTAAAGTTTCTATCAAGATAAGACGGTTTTTGGCGATTAGATCAGCCGCCTCAAAAATTTCTCCAGCTATCATCTTGGGCCAATCTTCACCTACTTTTGGTTCCTTTTTAAACATTTTCATGATTCGAAGATAGAGCCAATAAATACCATCTAACATCTTTGTGGTTAGTCTTGGATTCCGTCTGGCCATAAAGACCAAAAAAGCCGGAGCAAAGGCAGGGAAGAAAAAGACAATGGCACCGATAACTTCGTAACTATTTAGCATATTGACGCTTTTTAAGTAAATTAGGCTAAAGACTAAAACAGCCGAAAAAGCGGCATAGCTACAGACAGTACCGATAAGAGTGCCAACAACTGCTTTGGGCATCGACTCTTTTCTTCTAGCCGCATCATCGGCATAAAGGACCGTACCCGACTGCCCGACCGAGGGGATAATAACATTGGCAAAGATAGAGCCAAAAACTAGAGGAATAAGTTCAAAAAATGTTCGTTTCAGGTGGACTAAGCGAAAGGAGAGTTGAGTCATGAGAGTAAAAAGAGCAAAGAAAAGAACGTGGATGAGAGCAGCGACGATAAGCCAAAGCCAGTTCCCTTGGGCAAAGGCATCAATTAGTTTTTCCAGCTCCGATAAATTATTAGCGACATACCAAACAAAGACGATTAAGATGATCAGATAAATCAATCGTCTCAGAGTGAACGTTTTATGCTTCGCTATATTTATTTTTGAACCTCGTTTTACGATATTTATTATTGAGATAAGCCATAGCGATAAATTGGCAGACAACTTTGTAGAGGGGCATGACTTTGGATATTTGCCCAATCATCTTGAATTCGCCTAGCCAACCTTTCCAAAAACCGATTTTTTCAGCTTTATTGGTAATGGTCAGCTCCGGTAAATAGACAGAACAAAAAGCAGCGTCCTGATTCATAAAAGATTTATTCATCAAGGTTTCTAGCCCGTAACTGATATCTGCCCTAGACCAGATAAGGGGGTCTTCGAGAAGCTTTTTTGGTATTACTCTCTCGCCGCTAACCCAGTCCATCTTTATCAGCCTCATCCAGCCATAAGAGTTACCTCTGAGGCTCAAGGTCCACTCGACCTTTCCATCCAAGACCGGCCGGGCTAACTTTTCTAATGTTTTTGCCGTCAAGCCATTCAAATCCGCATCCAAAAGCATGATCAGCTCGTTTTTTGCTGTTTCGATACCTCGTTTGACCGATAAAGTCTTTCCCATGTTATGTTCATTTTCGATCAAGGTAACATCAAATTTTTTGACGACTTCAGATGTCTTATCTGCTGAACCGTCGTTGACGACGATAACTTCATCGATCAAGGAATGATGTTCAACCACCTTCAAAACTTTTGCTATCCTCGGTTCTTCGTTGTAGGCAGCAATGATAACGCTGATTTTCTTTTTCATAGTGTGACAAATCCCTTTCTAGCTTGTATTATATAATAGCCAAACTAATATTTATACTATGCGAATAGCAATTTTTACCGATACTTATCTTCCTGAAAGAAATGGCGTTGTCGTCAGCGTAGACCGTTTTACCAAAATGCTGGCCGATGACGGCCATGAGATTATGGTTTTTTGCCCGAAGTGGGGGCGGCATCGGGACAAGCCTTATCCCAATATCAGCGTCAAAAGATATATCTCCTTTTCTGCCCCCTCCTATAAAGACATGAAGCTAGCCCTGCCCTTTGTCCTTTCGGTCACAAGCGATCTCAAGGAGTTCAATCCGGATATTGTCCATATCCAGACGCCTCTAGGCGTAGGCTGGATTGGGCTTTGGGCAACAAAAATCCTGAAGTTAAAAAATATCCAAACTTATCATACTTACATTCCGGACTTTTTGATTTATATCAAACCTCAAACTCTCTTTGGTATTCACAAGATAGCCAACTACATTTATAGTTCCAGATTAATCAAGGCTTTGGTCGAGGCGGATATTTCCAAGGAAAGTTACGGCTCCAAGAAGTTTCAAGCATATCTGGGGCAAAGGATAAAGGAGATTACTGAAAGCGTTACCAGAAACAACAACGGCAAATTCACCGAAAGATTTGGTCGGGATTTTACAAAAGTTATGTACAACCGAGCTGACTTAGTTCTAACACCATCAGAAGCAATGAAAAAAGTCTTGAAAAAGCAAGGCGTCAGGACCAAGACAGAAGTTCTAAGCAACGGCATCGATTATGATTTTTTCAAAAAGAAAACAGATTATAAGATTAAAAATAAAATTCTCCATATAGGCAGAATTGCTCACGAAAAAAACATTGATGTGGTCATCCAGGCTTTCAAGCTAGCCTTAGAAAAAAATCCCAAACTTACCTTGGATATCATGGGTGATGGGCCTTCCAAAAAATCACTAGAGGCTTTGACCAAAAGTTTGGGGCTAACTGGGAAGGTAAAGTTTTCGGGCTGGTATGATTTGAAAGAAGTTTCCCAGATTCTGTGTGAATATGATTTTTTTGTTACAGCTAGCACCATCGAAACCCAGGGACTAGTCATCTTAGAGACAATGGCTTCGGGCCTACCTATCCTAGGAGTAAATAAGTTAGCCATTCCAGAGATTGTTAAAAACGGACAAAACGGCTATATTTCCAAACCCTTTGATGTTAAAGGACTGGCTAAAAATATGCTCAAAGCACTTGAGAGTGAAGAAAGGTTAGAACAGTTTGGCAAGAAATCTTTGGCTATTGCCAAGCAGCATGAGATCATCAAATGTAAAGATCGCTTATTTCACTTTTATGAAAAAATGGCTGATGAAGAAGAAAATAGCTAGATGGGCATAAAAGATTAATAAAAAGGAAACTTTATATGAACAAAGGGTTATTACGTAAAACATTCCGGAATACGCTTGGCGCTGCTTTTTACATCTTTTTGGTTTCTCAAGTTATGTCACATGGGAATCAACTATTCGGGAAAGAGGATAATTTTTTTACACCGTTTGTAGTTCTATTGCTCTTTTCTCTTTCCGCGGTGATCGTTGGAGGATTGATAGTTGGCTTACCTGTAATACTGTTTATTGAAAAGAAGGAAGGCGATGGATTAAAAGCACTTTTCTATAGCATTGGCTGGCTGGCTTTATTTACAGCTCTTGGAATGTTTGTACTGTTTGTTATAAACAAATTGTAATTATTTTTTTCACTTTCAACTTTCGACTTTCTACTTTAAACTAATTATTGGAGGGACATGGAACAATCAGAGATTCGTAAGGATTATTTTCAAGATAAATACGTCATCATCGCCCCAAAAAGAAGCAAGCGACCTCATAAAATCTTGAGGAAAGAAGAAGACCAGGTTGCTGCTTGCTTTTTTTGTCCGGGAGAAATCGAAAGAGATTTAGTCGTTTCTTATATGCCAAACTCGATCAAAGAGTGGCAAGTCCTTTCTGTCTTAAACAAATATCCGGCTCTAACCCAGAATAACCACCAGGCTTTTGGCCGGCAAGAAGTAATTGTCGAGACGCCAGATCACAACAAAGAGCTTCATGAGCTCGGTATTGGCCAAATTCAGCTTATCCTCGATATGTATGTCGAGAGATACGAAGAACTAAAAAAAATAAAAGGCGTCAAATACGTCATCGTCTTCAAGAATGAAGGAGGTAAGGCCGGCGCCTCTATCGCCCACTCCCATTCACAAATTATCGCTTTGCCTCTCGTCCCGCCAAAAATCAAGGAAGAATATGCCGCTTATAGTAAATATTTAATTGAACAAGGATCTTGCCCCTACTGCGACATTATCGAGAAAGAAAAAGGCAAAAATAGGGTTATTTGGGAAGACGAACATCTTTTTGTTGTCGCTCCCTTTGCCAGTGAATTTCCCTACGGCGCTTGGTTTATCCCCAAAAGACACTTCAAAACGATGTCTGATATGAGCTTTTCTGAAAAGCGTTCACTGTCCCACG
>CAYYEV010000008.1:23551-29203 GCA_964471065.1 uncultured Candidatus Saccharibacteria bacterium | reverse complement strand
CCCTGATGGAGAGATCCCGGAGGCCCCGAAGCCAGTGGAGGTGGCGCCAAGTCAGGGGACGAGCCAGCCGAGAGGAGGCTATAGTGGTTCTAGTGCCAGACCGGCCTCCGGAAGCTTTAGATTTCCAACCCTGGTTGGTTCTATGGGCTACTACAACGGCTATCACTATTGGGCCATAGATATTCCAAATAGCATTGGCACGCCAATTTTTGCTGCCGATTCCGGCCGGATTATCGAAGCTAAATACGGCTGGAACGGTGGTTTTGGCAATACCATTCTGATAGACCATGGCAATGGCTATCAAACCAGATATGCTCACTTTTCTTCCCTAGCCGTTATCGGTGGCTATGTTTCTAAAGGTCAAGTCATTGGCTATATGGGTAGCACCGGTAGGTCGACGGGTTCTCACTTACACTTTGAGATAATTCTAAATGGGTCTAGACAAAACCCGATGAATTATTTTTAGCCTACTAAAAAGTCTCATTTTGTGCTAAAATTCTCTCGCTATGTTTTGTGATTCTGTCAAAGTTCATATCAAGGCAGGTAACGGTGGCAATGGCCGCCTTAGTTTCTTGCATCAAAAATACCGGGAATTTGGTGGCCCAGATGGCGGCGATGGCGGCGATGGCGGCAACGTTGTTTTTCGAGTTGATCCGAGTTGGAATACACTTTATTTCTATAAAACCCACAATAGGCTAGTTGCTGAAAATGGGGAAATTGGCAAAGCCAACAAATCGCACGGGCGTAAAGGAGAAGATTTGATCATCCGTGTACCGGTCGGAACGACTATTTATGACGTGGCAAAAGACAAAATGTTAGCCGATCTTGATAATGAAGAGAGTCAATATACGATTGCCAAAGGAGGCCAAGGCGGATTTGGCAATGCTCACTTTACTAGTAGTACAAGACAAAAGCCTCAATTTGCCGAACTAGGGACAGCCGGCGAAGAATTAGACGTTCGGCTTGAGTTGAAACTTATTGCCGATGTCGGCTTGGTCGGATTGCCGAATATTGGCAAATCAACCTTTTTGTCGGTTGTGACAGCGGCCAAACCAAAAATAGCTGATTATCAGTTTACTACTACTATCCCCAATTTAGGCGTGGTTGAAGGCTATGGTGGCAAAGGTTTTGTCATTGCGGATATCCCTGGGTTGATTGAGGGAGCTTCCCAAGGCAAAGGCCTTGGTGACGAGTTCCTTCGTCACATCGAGAGAACCAGGTTAATTGTCCATTTTGTTGACTCGATGAGTCAAGATATCAAAAAAGACTTTGAACTTATAAACAAAGAGCTTTCGGACTATAACAAAGAAATGCTCAGGAAACCGCAAGTTTTGGCCATCTCAAGAGCTGATTTGCTTTCCGAGAAGGAAAAAGAAGCAGTTCTGGCAAAAGCGGTCGATATTATAAAAGGGAACAAAAAGATATTCAAATACGATAAAAAACCGTTGTTATTTTCGGCTGTCACACATGATGGGGTAAGAGAGCTTATCTACGAAATCGAGCAAGAGCTAGCCAAGATTCCAAAGGAAGAAAAAGCAAAGCCAATCAAAGTTTTTACTTTAGAGGATGTCAAAAAGAATTTGTTTGAAGTTGAAAAAGTTGGAGAAAAGTACAAAGTAAGCGGCAACAAGATTGATCATTTTGCCATCAAAACTGATTTTACTAATCCCCACGCTGTGATGCGCCTATACGACATTATGAAAAAGATGGGCATCGTCAAGCTTTTAGAAAAAAAAGGCGCTAAGTTTGGTGATAAAATACTTATTTTAGATCAAGAAATTGAGTACAAAGGATAGCATATTTTGTGCTATAATAACTTACGGAAATAAAAAAAGTCTGCCGATTAGGTCAGGCTTTTTTACTACGGAGGGGGCACCTTGAAACTAAAATTCAGCCAAGGATATTCTGCCGAAACTGGCCAGACAATTCTTTATGTCTATGGAGAGGTGGCTAGTGGGGTGACGCAAGCAGAAGCACTTGCTGCTCTTAGAGGAGAAATTGGAGACAAGATAATCATAGAGTACGATCGAGGTCACTACCATCTACTCGGGTGGAAATCAAGTGAGGAGATGGTTTTTATTGTCTCGATGAACATTATGCACTTTGTTTTGCTCTCGGTACAGGGGAATAGTGTCAACCGGATGAAGAGAGCTGTCCAAGATCTCTTTGGCCGATGTGGTTGGAGTGCGAGCGAAAAAGTCTTTCCGAAAAACCTAATTCAACCGGTCGAGAGTATTTTGGAACGGATTGAAGCCGCTTCTAACAACTGATAGGAGAGAAAAATGGGCAAGAAAACCCTTTACAGCTTCTTCTCTCGAGAGTATCAGAGAGTGAAGAATCGATACCCGGGTAAGGCCAAACTCTGGAAAGTCTTAGCTCAACCTGAAGGTGTCATGGCATTCAGTGGTTCCTATCCTGTCTGCCCGCTGAGCTCGACTATCAAGGTGGTAGCAGAAATAGCGGACATTTCATACAACGCTCGCTGTTTCTGTCTCAGATTTGAAGTCGAAGGAATAAACTATCCAGTCGGTTTCTGCGCCTGTAGGACTATCCGAGCGGAAATCCAGCCAAACGCAAAAACTCTTCAGCGAAGCGTTCTCGTCTACAGGGAAATCCACCAGGGAAAGAATCCTTGGCAGGATGGAATGTCGACAGAAGAGTGGCTGAACAAGATCCTAAGGGAGCTCGATGGAGCCAAATACACTTGTCCGATCTATCGCCAGGCAAGTATTGAGTGAGGGCTAACAAGGAGAGAGCTCTTTTTGCCCGCCAACGGAACGACCTATCCCCGGTCTTTCTGGGGGCGGGTTTTTCCGTTTTGGGCTTATTATTACCTTGCCAGGAAATCTCCGACTGCTTTTTTGATATGGATGATTAGCCTATTCTCGATCAAAAGTTGACGAACGGAAACTTCGTTTAGACCAAAAATATGGATTTTTCGAAGAAGGATGAAGCCGATAAAGAAAGGAATCCAGAAAGAAAGACCCCTAAACACCAAGGTAATGAGCAAGGCTTTTTCAGCCGGTATGCCTAGAGAAACCAGGACCAAAGTCATTGCTCCTTCCGAGAAACCAACACCGTAAGGAGTAATGCCAATAATCTGGAAAAGAGTAGCCATAACATAGCCGCAAACTAGGATACCGAGAGTGTAGTCTTGGTGAAAAGCGGAAAAGATCATCGCTAAGCCGGCTAAGTGGGTCAAATGGGTAACCATCGAGTGGACAAACGTCCAGGTAAAAAGGCGAGGGTGATCAAGGACTCTTACCACCGACTTGGAAAATTCTTGAACATCTTTGGTCGCATGTTCTTCTAAAAATTTATCTTCTGACTTGAAAAAACGAGAAATCCGGTTGAAGCGCTTGTAACACCATTTCAAACCTTTTATCAATGCTTCTTGTTTGAATATGCCCATAAGGAAGACCATAATCAAGAATCCGGTCAGGGCCAAAAGAAGCGCAGCTCCGAAAATTTGGTAGAACTTTAACTCTTGGTTTACAAAGAGATAGAGAAAACCAAAGAGAAGAACAACAAAAAAGGTGACAAACTGGGCGATATTGGCGATAAGAACGGCGGCTAAGGTCTTGATTGAAGACTCATTTCTTTTCGCTGCTTCGGTTGCAAATAAGGCCGGTCCGCTAACGCCGCCGGTCGGAGCAACGACATTGACAAAGATGTAAGCAAAAATTAAAGGGAAAAGGCGCCTGGTACTGGTGTTGATACCAACAGTGTGAAAAGAAGCGGCATAAGCAAGAGCGAAAAAATAAAAATGAATAAGTAAAAAGAAAAAGGCGGCTAAGATATAATAGCCGTTACCTTCTTTGAGATTATCATATAGATTTTGAAGGTCAGAAAAACTCATCGCAATTACGACAAAAGCGGCTACGATCAAAATCAAAAAAATTCTTCGACCCCAATTTGGTTTTTGTTTTTTCATTTCCAGAAAATTATACCAAAAAGTTTACAAAGTGTGTAAGGTGGATAAAAAGGAGCAAGGTAAACGATGACGGTAAGAGAAGCAAGAGAAAACGGCATCAAATGCTTGAGGAAGAAAAAAGTTGAGTCGCCCGAAAGTTCAACTGATTTTTTGTTGCGAGATGTTTTGGACTTATCCAGAGAAGAGTTTTTAGCTCAACCGAATCGAGGATTAAGTCTTTCTGAGGCAAGGAAGTTTCGTCGCTTTATAAAAAGGCGCTCAAGGCATGAACCGGTTTGGTATGTAACGGGTAAAATTGAGTTTTTTGGTCACGATTTTGTCGTCAACAAAAATGTTTTGGTGCCCAGGCCGGAGACCGAATTATTGGTGGAAACAATAGTAGTCAATAGCAAACGACTAAAAGCCAATAGCCAGATACTCGATATCGGGACGGGCAGCGGAGCCATTATCCTTTCGTTGGCAAAAAAAATAGACGGAGATTTCTTTGCTTCCGATATTTCTTCTAAGGCATTGGCTATTGCCAGAAAGAACCGAAAAAAGTTGGGTTTAGAGAAAAAAGTTATTTTCAAAAAAGGTGACCTATTGTTTCCCTGGCTAGGCCAAAAGTTCGATTTGATAGTAGCCAACTTGCCTTATGTGCCACATGAAGACATGTCTTCGCTCTCTTTCGATTTAATCCATTACGAGCCAAGGATTGCCCTGGATGGAGGTAATGGCGGTCTAGACGTATATGAACGGTTTTTCAAGGAATTACCCTTCTTTCTAAATAAAAAAGGGATGGTTTACTGTGAAATCGGCTATGAGCAAGGAGACAAAGTCAAAAAAATGGTAAAAAAAGTTCTGCCAAAAGCCAAAATAACCATCTGGCGCGACTATTCAAAGACTGACCGGGTTGCTATAATCAAGACATAAAATTTTAAATAAAAAACCCCGCACCTTACTTGCCGACAGGTAGGTTCGCAGGGTTTGGAGAAAAATAAAATGGCCAAAAATGACGACAAAATCAATGATACCAAAAGTTATTCTTGCGACAAGCTTGATATAAGAAGTGGCTTTCTCTTTGGCTTCGGCTTTTTGCTAGCCAATCTTTTGGGGCTTTTAATTTTAGTTTTGATTGCCATAGGGTTTGTTTATTTAGCCAATACTTCGGGCATTGTCTTTTAATTCAAATTTGTCTTATTTTGTGCTAAAATGGCGAAGCCAAATGCTTTGCTAGAGAAAAATATCTAAAGTCTGCTGCAGATAGAAGATTTCTAAATAAACGTTTGGGCCCGTAGCTTAGTTGGTAGAGCGCCTCCATGGCATGGAGGAGGTCGCAAGTTCAAATCTTGTCGGGTCCACCATTCTTCGCTAAAGCGGAGTTTATCCGCCTCAGGCGGGATTGGCAAGCCATTAACAAAACATCCCCGTTCTTTTAAAATGTTATTTGTGGGGTCCCCAAAAATCCGAAAGATTTTTAGGGGAAAAGGAAGCGTTGCGAAAACCTGGAACGGTTGATATAAATCAATCCGTGAAAGGTGTCAGCAAGCGCTGACGAGGCGCGCGGTATTCGTAAATACCGCACCGTCGTCACTCGGAAAGTTGAAATCAGAAGCGAGGCGCGCGGTATTCGTAAATACCGCACCGTCGTCACTCGGAAATGCAAGCTAGCTTGCATTTCACTCGCTCCTAGGCGCGGTAGCTCAGTTGGTAGAGCAGTGGACTGAAAATCCATGTGT
>CAYYEV010000008.1:8544-23541 GCA_964471065.1 uncultured Candidatus Saccharibacteria bacterium | reverse complement strand
ATCCCGGCCTGCGCCACCATTTTTCGCACATTAGTTCTATCTAATAGAACGAAAAATGTCCTTTCTGCCAAAGGCAGATAAACTCCGCTTTAGCGAGGTAGGACAGCTTGTACAGGTATACTTCAAATGACAAGTCATCAACAAAATATCCCCGTTCTTTTAAAATGTTATTTGTGGGGTCCTCAAAAATCCGAAGGGTTTTTAGGGGAAGAGGAAGGACCGCGAAAAGTTGGAGTAGAGATAGTCGCAAAGGCGTAAAGCGAGTCCTGACGTGCGAGAGTAGCTTAGTTGGTAGAGCGCAACCTTGCCAAGGTTGAGGTCGCGGGTTCGAGCCCCGTCTCTCGCTCCAAATTAGTAAAAATATCAAGCTGTCAGAATAAACTCCGTAGGAGAAGCTGGGCGTTGTGGCCGAGGAGTTAGGCAACGGTCTGCAAAACCGTCTACCCGGGTGCAAATCCCGGCGACGCCTCCAAAAATTAACGCCCGGGTGGCGGAATTGGTATACGCGACGGACTTAAAATCCGTTGGTGGTAACACCTTGCGGGTTCAAGTCCCGCCCCGGGCACCATAGAGAAACTTTTGCATTTTTTGGATTTCCCCCCACCGAATTTCTTTTTTGTTTTAGGAAAAAGTCAGGTCTGTCGGGGCGGGTCAGCCTTTGGCTGGCAAACGGTGGGGCTACATTTCAGCATTTTTCTTGGAAATAGGTTCGAGCCTCGTTGTACAAAGGCACCATTTCACGAGTTACACTCGTTCAATGTAAACTAAAATCTCAACATATTCCTCTATTTCAAATATTATGTTAAATTATTACTACTATGGAAAATAAATATCTTCATGAAGTTGCCATTACGGCCATTATCAAAAAAGATGGCAAATATTTAATTACCCGGCGTTCTGCTAACAAAAGACGTTTCCCCGGTATGTGGGTTGTTCCCGGTGGCAAACTAGAAACAGATGATTACATCAACTTGCCCAAAGATACCACTGACTATTGGTACAATGTCTTAGAAAAAGTTCTCAGACGAGAGGTTAAAGAAGAAGTTGGTTTGGATATTACAAACATTACTTATGTAACTAGCTTGGCAACGGTTCATGGTGATGGCAATCCTTCATTAGTAATCTCCTGTTTAGCCGACTACAAATCCGGTCAAGTTACTCTGAAACCCGACGAAACAGACGATTTCAAATGGGTTTCACTGGAAGACGCCAAAAATTACGAGCTTATTGATGGCATTTATGACGAACTGGTTATGGCTGAAAAGCAGAGCAATAAAGCAAAAACGGAATGGCAAAGATCATAAAATAAACCTTCATTAAAAAAGAGCGCAATTGCGCTCTTTTTCTTTATTCTAGATTCTATCTTCAAGTTTCTGCTTTTAATTTTGTTTATTTAGTAACTTTTTCGTGTATGTGCCAGCTAGCAATATTGTTCAGATGATCAACAGGACTGGCAAAATGTCCTTGGTAAAAGTTCTTGATATTATTTGTAACGGCAATCGAATAAAGCGGATTGTACAAGAAAATTCCCGGAGCTTCCGCCATAATCGTTTCTTCTGCCTGCTTGTATTTGTCTGATTTATAAGCTACATCATTGCTTTTCCGGCCAAGTTCTATCAATTTGTCTGTCTTCCTATCGCTATAACCTGTCAGATTTAGCCCGGGATCATTGACTTGAGTCGAATGCCAGAAGCTATAAAGGTCTGACCCTTCACCGACATTCTGTCCGACCAGAATAATATCAAAGTTTCGCGGCCTAATATAATCAGCTTGGAAAAGACCTTCGTCCGAAATTACAAGCTCAACCTCAACCCCAACGGCTTGGAATTGTTCTTTTATCATCTCAGCCGTTTTTTTGCTTTCTGAGTCACCCGGTAAGGCAAGCCTAAATTTAAGGCCAGTCTCCCCTTTTTGCCGGATTCCGTCTTGCCCTTTGGCCCAACCTAGTTTTTCCAAAGCTTCATTAGCTAAAGCCGGATTGTAATTATTCACATTCAAAGTTGGGCTGTAGCCTTCTTCGCCAGGCAAAATTGGCGCGTAGACAGGCATCGCTTTGCCACTTAAGCCTTTATCAATAATCTCATTTCGATTTATGGCCTTACTTAAAGCTAGCCTCAAGTCCTTGGACGCAAGTAAGGGATTCTTCATATTAAAAAGCATAACCCGATAACGGGGCATATAGAAATTGTAGACGGTCATTGAACCCAGCTTTTTGACATCTTCGGTCTTGTCATACGGAATCCGGCTGATGCTATTGACCTGCTTTCTCAAAACTCCGTTGTAAAGATTGGCAAAAGTGTCATACATCCTGATTCTTACCGTTTTTATATATGGCTCATGAGGTAAAAAGTTTTTATTTGCTTCAAGAACCAGGACCGTTTCATTCCCAGTTTGATCGAACCTGATAAATCTGTAAGGTCCGGAGCCAATCGGTTTGAGATTATATTCGGCAATTTTGATGTTGCTTGGATCTGTTTCTTTGAGTAAGTGTTCGGGCAATATCGGTTGGCTTGCTGTCTTTAAAAAATCACTATAGACATTTGGTAAAACAAATTTTATCGTTTGCTCATCTACCTTTTCTGTTACCACTCCTTGCCAAACAGATGACAAGCCAGTTCTGGTATCTGGGTTCTGAATTAGATTAATAGTAAAAAGAATATCATCAGCATTTAGGTCTTCTCCATCGTGCCATTTCAAATTTTTTTTGAGCTCAAAAGTGTAAGCGTTACCATTGTTTTCAACCGTCCACTTTTCGGCTAGATCCGGGATAACCTCACCGTCGGGCATTTCTCTGGTCAGGCCGGAAAAGATAAGCCGGTTAGCTGTATCTTCAGCTTCATTTTGAACAAAAAGAGGATTAATCTTTTCGACTTGACCAACAACTCCTTCTGTATAGACACCACCTGATAACGGCGTTTTCTTCTCATAATATTGACCCAGAGCATTGAATCTTTGAACAAAAAGAACAAAAATAATAAAAGATAAAATAGTACTGATCAGAATTAGATTTCTAAGATGAGTAACATCCGGGAGTTTTTTGAGATACAAAAAAACTTTGTTCCGCAGATCTCTGATGTGCGATTGTCTTAGCTCGAGAATAAATTTTTTAAGCACCAAACGTAATTTGATGCTAAGGTGTCTAATTTTCATTACTTAAGTATTAACATAAGAAGCGCTGTCACTATAAAAACAACCATAGTGAAGACCGTAAAAAAGGTCAAAAACTTTTCTGCCCCTCTTCTTGCTAGATATGAAGCGCTTGATCCGCCAAAAACACCGGATAGGCCGCTGCCTTTTTGCTGCAAAAGAATGGCCGTTATCATCAAGCCTGAATCTATGAGTAATATTAGCGTTAGTAGTGTTTGCATTTTTGTCTCAAGTTCCTTGCTAGTTTAGCATAAATTAACGCTCAAACAAAGACTTTCTGCCTTGCCCGAAAGTAGTAACTAAGCGCCAGATTTCTTCACCCAGTTTTTCAACATCATGGTAGAGAGGATTTATTGTGTTCAAAAGATCTGCCCCATATAGATTACATTGGGAACTTACTTCTTTATATTTAACCGGTGCTGTAAATTCACTACCCGTATTTTCCCTGAAATTTTTGTTATTGTAGAGAGCCAGGTCAAATTTTATCTTATATTCCGCCAAGACATCAAGGTGGTCTTGGACAGAAAAGCCGTCCGTTTCCCCTCTTTCAGTAGAAACGTTGCAAACATAAATTTTCTTGGCCCGACTAACCTCGTACGATTCAAAAATTTCCTTAAGCAAAAATGACGGCAAAATACTAGTAAAGAGACTGCCCGGACCAACTAAGATATATTGGGCTTCTCTTATTGCCGAAACCGCTTTTGGATTAGCCCTTGCTACCGGATCAAGTAAAATCTTCCTTACCTTGTGGTTATAACCGTATTTTGTAATTTTTGATTCGCCTTTGATCCTTTTTTTATCCTTAAACTCTGCCACCAAATGGGTATCGTCCAAAGTGGATGGAATAACCTTGCCTCTAGTTGAAAAAGTGTCGCTTATACCTTCAACGGCTAATTCAAAGTTTCCGTAGATATCTTTGGCCGCCGTCAAAAAAAGGTTGCCCAGAGAATGACCTTTGAGACCCGGACCCTTTCGGAAACGATATTGAAAAAGCTCCAAAAGCAAATCTTCGTTATCCGAGAGTGCAGCAATACATTTTCGGATGTCTCCCGGTGGTAAAACGTCCAATTCTCTTCTTAATTTGCCGGTGCTTGCCCCATCATCAGTCATCGTCACGATCGCACTTATCTCTAGTGGATAGTCTCTAATGGACCGAAGGAGTGTAGATAAGCCTGAGCCGCCACCAATAGCAACAACTTTTTTCATAATATCCTTTTTATCTCCCCTGCCACTTTTCTTCCAACCACGAGCCGAAGCTCGTCTTCTTTTGCTTCCTGTATCTTTTTAATTGTACCAAACTCTTTGAATAACTTTTTTTTGGTTTTTGGTCCTACCCCGGGTACCTGATCCAGGGTTGATTTGGCTATGGTCTTGCTTCTCAGGTTGCGGTGATAAGTAATAGCAAAGCGATGAGCTTCATCCCGGATTCTTTGAATCAAATACCTGGTTTCGGAGCCTTCAGAAAAAACAATTTTTTCAAATTTGTTCGTTTTGTCCAAAACAAAAATTTCTTCGCGCTTTTTGGCCAGGCCGACAATCGTTGTTTGGATACCGGAGCTAGACAAAGCGGCTTTTGCTGCAGATAGCTGCCCCTTACCACCATCTATAATGATAAGTTCTGGCACTTTTTTGAAGGATTTGTCTCTGCTCGAATCAACCTTAGAAAAGCGCCGTTTGAGCACTTCTTGCATCATAGCAAAGTCATTTGCTCCTTTGATCGTTTTTATCTCAAAGCGACGATAATCACTTTTGGCCGGGACGCCCGACTCAAAAACAGCCATTGAACCAACGGCAAATTGCCCGCTAATATTAGAAATATCATAACACTCTATCCGCTCGGGAATATTTTTCAACTTGAGACCTTGTTTTAAACCCAGAATAGCTTTGTCACGGTTTAGATCTCTTTGGTTTTCCAGATGAATTGTCCTTATTTTTTCTAAAGCCACGACCTTGTCTCTGCTTTCGGCCGCTTTTTCAAAGTCTTTTTCGGCAGCATATTTTTTCATTTCCGCCTTAAAGAAACGAATAATCTTGTCTTTGTCGCCCCGCAAAAATCCAATTAGATTACCGACAGTCGCCCTGTATTCCTTGGAGTTAATATATTCTTTCCCATGACCAGGACAAAGGCCTAAATGGTAATAAAGGCAAACTTTGTCAGCCGGTAGTCTGCAAGTACAATATGGGAATATTTTTCTTAAAATCTTGAGTGAAGAACGAACAGCATTGGCATCGACAAAAGGACCAAAATATTGGCTGCCATCGTCTATTAGCTGCCTGACAACCATGACTTTTGGGTAGTCTTCTTTTGTAATCCGGATGTAACAGTAATTTTTATCGTCTTTCCAGTCGATATTATACTTGGGCTTATATCTTTTTATCAGTTCCGCTTCCAGAAGAAGGGCTTCGATCTCTGAACCGCAAATAATCCATTCCAGATCCTCTATATTTTGAACTAGCTTTTGAGTTTTGATATCAGTTATTTTTTCTTTGAAATAACTTGAAACTCTGTTTTTTAAGTTAATCGCTTTTCCAACGTAAATAACGCGTTTACCTTTGTTTCGGTAGAGATAAACGCCCGGCTCCTTGGGCAGATTATTTAATTTTTGTACAAGTTTTTTGTTCATTTTCGGCCCTGCCGAGAAGTTGACTAAAATAACTTTGTTTTACCCACTCAGCTTAGCATCTTTGATAGATACAAACCGGTATATGAGTTTTTGTTCTTGGCAAGCTGCTCAGGGGTACCAGCCCCGACTACCTCGCCGCCTTTGTTCCCACCTTCAGGACCGAGATCTATGATCCAATCAGCACATTTAATTACTTCCAGATTGTGTTCAATGACCAGAACCGTATTTGTAATCCAAACCGGTTGTCGGCTCATCCAAGATATAAAGAGTCTTGCCGGTTGACCTCCTGGCTAATTCACTAGCCAACTTGACTCTCTGAGCTTCTCCTCCCGATAGGGTTGTAGCCGGCTGTCCAAGTCGGATATAACCTAGCCCGACTTCGACTAAAGTCTCCAGTTTCCTTTTTATCTGAGGGATGTTTTGGAAAAATTCATAAGCCTCACCAACAGTCATATCTAAAACATCAGAAATGTTCTTGCCTTTATAGTGTATTTCCAGGGCTTCGTTATTGTATCTTTTACCGCCGCATTCTTCACAGGTAATATAAACGTCGGGTAAAAAGTGCATTTCTATCTTAAGAATACCTTCTCCGCGACATACTTCGCAACGGCCACCGCCCTTGGCATTGAAAGAAAATCTGCCCTTTTTGTAGCCCCGAATTCTGGCTTCAGGCACATTGGAAAAAAGTTCGCGGATATCATCAAAAACTTTAGTATAGGTTGCCGGGTTGGATCTCGGCGTCCGTCCAATCGGTGATTGATCTATGTTGATAACCTTATCTAAACTCTTTAAACCTTGAATTTCTTTGTGCTTGCCAGCCTGATCTTGGGCTCGATGGAAAATCTGAGCCAACCTCTTGGCCAAGATATCATTAACTAAACTTGATTTCCCGCTACCGGAAACCCCTGTGATCAAGACTAACTTTCCTAGAGGGATAGAGACATCAATTTTTTTTAGGTTATTCTCCTCTGCTCCAATGACGCTAATCTTTTTACCGTTACCTGGTCTTCTTTTTGTCGTCCAAGGAATGTCTTTTTTCCCGCTAAGGTATTGACCGGTTAGGGATTTTGGATTCTTTTTTACCTCTATCGGCGTCCCGGCAGCAATGATTTCACCGCCTTTTTCTCCGGCACCCGGGCCAATATCAATAAGCCAGTCGGCCTCCTCCATTGTGTCCTTGTCATGCTCGACAACAATAACGGTATTACCCAAATCACGTAAGTTTTTCAAGGTGTTAATCAAACGATAATTATCTCTCTGGTGCAAACCAATTGATGGCTCGTCCAAAATATAGATTACTCCCATTAATGAAGAGCCTATTTGTGTTGCCAATCGAATTCTCTGAGCTTCTCCTCCAGATAAGGTGCTGGCATTTCTTTCGAGGGTAAGATAATCAAGGCCAACATTTATCAAAAAAGTTAAGCGTTCGCGAATTTCCTTCAAGATCTGACGGCCAATTTTGGCTTCCTTATCGGTCAGGTTCAAATTTTTGAAAAAGTTCAAACATTCATCAATCGGATAAGCAGTCACATCAACAATCGATTTACCGGCAAAGGTCACTGCCAGGAATTCTGGTTTAAGCCTCTTGCCTTGACATTTGGGGCAAGTTCGTTCTGTCATGTATTTGCGAATTTCGTTTCGAATATAGTCAGAATCAGTTTCGTGATAACGTCTTTCCAAATTGGAGACTACCCCTTCATAAGTTGACTCGTAGGTCCTTGTGCCAAGCTGAAAACTAAAAACTTCGTCATTTGTCCCGTACATAATGACTTCCAGTGCCTTTTTGGACATAGCACTGATCGGTTGGTCGACGCTAAAACCATATTTCTCACCGACAGCTCTCAAGAGCTTGGTATACCAGTTAAGCTTATCCGTTGTTCTATTCCAATAGCGGATTGCCCCTTCGGCAATGGTCAACTTTTTGTTTGGAATAACAAGCCCCGGGTCAATCTCCAATCTAGAGCCAAGGCCGGTACAGAGCGGGCAAGCACCATGAGGATTATTGAAAGAAAAACTACGAGGCGAAATCTCAGGCAAACTGATGTGGCAAAAAGGACAAGCAAAATTTTGCGAGAAAATCTCTTCTTCGCCTGTTTCGCTATTTTGAAAGATCATTATCCCTTCGCCCAGGTTGATTGCTGTTTCAACAGATTCGGTCAGTCTTTTTTTGATCTCAGAATCGACAACTAACCGGTCAACGACCGCCTCAATCGAATGTTTTTTGTTCCTATCTAGGCTTATCTCGTCGTCTATATCGTAAGTTTTGCCATCTACCCGAACTCGGGCATAACCGGCTTTTTTTAGCCCATCAAAGACATATCTGTGGACACCTTTTTTGTCTTTTATGATTGGGGCTAAAATCATAAATCTGGATTCTTTTGGTTTGGCCAAGATTTGTCCGACGATTTGAGGAATGGTTTGCTTCGTAATTTCCCGGCCGCAAATCGGACAATGAGGAGTCCCAACCCGGGCAAAGAGAAGCCTGAGATAATCATAAATTTCCGTTACCGTCCCAACTGTCGACCGAGGATTTCTAGTCGTTGACTTTTGATCAATCGAAATTGCCGGCGAAAGTCCGTCGATTTGATCAACGTCCGGTTTTTCCATAAGCCCGAGAAACTGCCTGGCATAGCTAGAAAGACTCTCGACATACCTTCTTTGGCCTTCGGCATAGATTGTGTCAAAAGCTAAAGACGATTTTCCAGAGCCTGATAATCCCGTGATGACAACCAATTTATCCCGAGGGATTTCGACATTAATATTCTTTAGATTATGTTCGCGTGCACCATTGATGACAATACTGCTGCCCATACTCACCTCGCATTAGCGTCAGAAACTCCCCCATTTTACTCTTTTTCACAAGACTTTTCAAGTCTCTTGATTTGACAAATATAGATAATGAGAGACAATGGAAATAGGTTCTGGTTTTTATCGGAAGGGGTGTGAGCCATGCGGGTGAAGGTTGCAATAAATGAACCTTCAGAAGTCAAGGTACTGCGAGACACGATCAGGGAGGTTGGAACGTCTGTTATCAGAGAAGACGGAATACGAGCAGCACAGACAGCAGCAACTGAAGTTGCTGACAATGGCCTCCAAAATGGCAGCGATGTCGTTGCTGTCGTGGCAGCAGATGACAAGACTCTCGGAATAGAGGTCGAGAACTCTGACACCCCGAGTGAAGCAAGCTACGACTGTCTCAGGGACGAAGAAGGGCCCGAAGAAGACGGCCTTTCCTGCCACGGCAGAGGCCTCTTGATAGCAAAGACACTCGTAGAAGAAGCCGGAGGAAGCTTTACCGCTCTTAGACCTAAAGATGGTGTCCACAAAGCCTTCATCCAGGTTCCAGCCAAAACCAAAACAAAACCTACCGGCTGAGGCAACTTAGCCCCGGCCGGTAGGAAGACCTAGAGTTTTTTCATTTTTTTCTTAAAGTCACTTTGTTCTATTTCACTACGAATTTCTTTGATTTGGTCTCTAAGTTTGGCTGCTGCTTCAAACTCCAAGTTTTTTGCCGCTAAGTCCATCTTTTTTTCTAAATCTCTAATAAATCTGTTGAGTTCGTCCTTCGGCAGTTTGGAAACGTCATAATTTTCTTTTTTCTTCTTGTCGGACAAATTGACCGACATACTCTCAGCAATTTTTTTCTTAATCGTTTTTGGCGTAATACCATGTAATCGGTTGTATTCCTCTTGAATCTGGCGTCTTCTTTCAGTTTCTGTTATTGCTCGATTAATCGAATCTGTCAGTTTGTCTGCATACATGATAACTCGGCCCTCTTCGTGTCTAGCCGCCCGACCGATAGTCTGGATTAGAGATTGTTCGCTCCGGAGGAAGCCTTCCTTATCAGCGTCTAGAATAGCAACCAGAGAAACCTCCGGTAGATCGATTCCCTCTCGCAAAAGATTAATCCCGACTAGAACATCGTACAAGCCAAGCCTTAACTCTCTCAGGATTTCTGGTCTTTCTAAGGTCGTAATCTCAGAATGGAGATACTTGACTCGGATATCAACTTCAGAGAGATATTGGGCCAACTCTTCAGCCATCCGTTTGGTCAAAGTGGTAATAAGAATCCGCTGTTTTTTGGCTACAACTTTTCTAATTTCGGAAATCAAATCATCTATCTGTCCTTCGGTTTTTCTGACTTCGACTTTGGGGTCTAAAAGGCCGGTTGGTCTGATGACTTGCTCGGCAATTTGATTAAACTCAACCCCGTTTAGTCTTTCTTTATAAAATTCGGTTGTCGACTCTAATTTTCCCTCTGTGCTGTTTTTTATTTCGTATCCACCTGGCGTTGCCGAGACAAAGACAACCTGATTAATATGCTCTTCAAATTCATGGAACTTGAGCGGTCTATTATCTAAAGCGCTCGGCAGTCTAAAACCAAAGTCAACCAGGGTTTGTTTTCTCGAGCGATCACCGTTGTACATTCCTCTGATTTGAGGAATAGTCATATGGGATTCGTCAATCATCAAAAGATAATCGTCCGGAAAATAGTCCAAAAGAGTTGCCGGCTGTTCGCCTGCTCTTCTGTTTGATAGATACCTGGAATAATTTTCCACTCCCGAACAATAGCCCATTTCCTCAAGCATCTCCATGTCAAAATTGGTTCGCTGAGTCAGGCGTTCTGCTTCGAGCAGTTTGCCTTCCTTGGTAAACAAAGCGATTTGTTGATCTAGCTCTGAGCGAATATTTTCTATCGCTGCCTGCAATCTCTCTTTCGGCGTAACGAAGTGTTTGGCCGGAAAAACGATTAAATCTTTGAGTTTTTTTAAAATTTCCCCGGTCAACGGATTTAATACTTTTATTGTTTCCACTTGGTCGCCAAAAAATTCTAGCCTGACAATGTTTTCTTCATATGAAGGGAAGATGTCTAAAACATCACCTCGGACTCGAAAGCGTCCCCGTTCCAGGACTTTATCATTCCGGTCGTATTGAATATCGGCTAACCGTCTCAAGATCTTATCTCTCTTCCTTGACTCGCCGATTTTTATCTCAAAGGCAAGTTGTTCATAATCTGTCGGGTCGCCCAGGCCATAGATGCAAGAGACGCTAGCCACAATCAAGGTATCAGTTCGGCTCAAGAGAGCACTTGTTGCAGCATTGCGCAAACGATCAATTTCATCATTGATAGAAGCGTCTTTTTCGATATAAGTATCGGTTCTGGGAATGTAGGCTTCCGGCTGATAGTAATCATAATAACTGACAAAGTAATGAACAGCATTTTCTGGAAAAAATTCCTTAAATTCGCTATAAAGCTGAGCCGCCAAGGTTTTGTTATGTGAAATAATGAGGGTTGGTTTTTGGCTATGTTCGACTAGCTTGGCCATAGTAAAAGTCTTACCAGAACCGGTTACCCCCAGCAAAGTTTGGTGTCTCTCTTTCCGGTCTAGCCCATGAGCAAGTTTGGCAATCGCTTCCGGCTGATCACCTTGCGGTAAAAAATTCGATTTTAGTTTAAAAACATTCTTTTCCATACTAAAATTGGGGTTTCCCTCCCCTAAAAATTAATGGGAATATTATTATCTAGCTTACTTGCTTATATTGAAAGAGTTTAATATTTTTTCGTATTGGTCCCTGTATGTTGGATAGTTGTCGGTTCCGATATATAGAGTCTTGTCTCTTACCGGAATCAGGGTAAAAGCAATATTGTTCCCTGTCGCCTCATCTTTACCAAGGAAGGCTTTCCCTGAAATATCTGAGATTTCTGTGTCTGATTCGGTCAAGAGTTTTGTACTGTCGTTTCTGCCTTCGACTTCCCTTAGCTTTTCTTCATACTTTACTTTGTAAAAGATAACTCTAAGAGCAGTGACTGTATTTTTATTCTTGTTATCAACCGTAATCAGTTCTGGATCGGCCAGGAAAATCAGTTCCTCTTGGCTCCCTTCATCCTTGGTGATATTGGTCGACCAGACTTTTGGATAAGTAAATTTAAAGGAACCAAAAACCTCATCGGCAGTATACTCATAGCCTTCTTCTTCAAGTGTTTTTTGGAATTCTTCTTTGAGCTGGGCTTCTTGCTCGGTTAGCTTTCCTTCCGCTTCCCTATCTTTGATAGCATTGTTTTGGGCCAGTCTGACTCCAAACAAAATGACAAGACCAAAGATGACTATAAATAATAGTCCGAAAACGACCGCTAAGACCCTCCACAGCCTGTTGTCCAATTAACCCTCCAGCGAAATTGCCCTAACCGGGCAATCATCAATCACTTCTTTTGTATCACAACCACAAGTCGTATCTTCTACTTTAACCTGAGACTTACCCTCATCGTTGATTTCAAAACAATCAGGACAGATATTGACACAAGTGCCACAACCGATACAGACTTCTTGGTTGACATGAAATTTTGACATATTTGTTTTCTCCCTACGGGACCCTGTCTGGGGCTTATTCCTCAAGAGTAATGATAGCAAAAAATTATTTTTTTGACTACTCTTTAGTTTTCTTCATCTTCTTTCGCCAAGCAGCTATTTCTTGATGATTGCCCGAGAGCAATATCTCTGGAACCTTTTGGCTTTTCCAAATTTCCGGCCGGGTATACTGAGGATATTCTAGTAAGTTCTCATCTGAAAATGATTCATCATCCATCGATTCCGTCGTTCCTAGAACATTTGGTAGAAGACGGCTTATAGAGTCAATCATAGCCATGGCCGGGATTTCGCCACCGGTCAAAACATAATTGCCGATAGATATCTCTTCGTCGACAAGAGGACGAATCCTTTGGTCAAAACCTTCATAATGGCCGCAAATTAAAATCAAGTCTTGGCCTTTATCGGCAAGCCTTTTGGCTTTTTTCTGATTGAAAGTTTCACCTTGAGGCGTCAAAAGGACTACTTTTGCCCTTGACCAACCTTTTTTGGCAGCGGTTATTGCTGCTGCCATAACATCTACCCTTATAACCATACCCGGACCGCCGCCATAGGGAGAATCGTCGACTTGCTTTCTCTTGCCCAAGCCAAAATCTCTCAAGTTGATAAACTCAACTTCAATCATTTTTTTATCTATCGCCCGCTTTATGATGCTGGCCGAGAGATAGCTAGTAAAAGCTTCCGGGAATAAGGTAATAATTCTATATTTCATCTTATAACTAAATGGAACCACACTAGACAGTGTGGTTCCATCTTAATCCTTTTTTATTCTTTCTTAAAGTTCGAGATCAGCCAGCGGTGCTTCTTCGCCTTCTTCTTCGGCTTCAACGTCAGCTTCAACCTCGGTTTCTTCTTTTGGCTCTTCTGACTTGTCTTGTTTCTTACTGGCTTCACCTTCAGGTTCGACAATCTTTAGATTGATTCGAGCATCATTTTTGGCGCCGAGAACCCGAAGCAAAGTTCGGATCGCTTTAGCGGTTTTACCCTCTTTGCCAATAATGACACCCATGTCTTCACGGTCAACGACCAGCTCAATCAGAACACCTAGCTCGTCGATTTTTCTTTCTGTTTGGACTTTGTCCGGCTTGGTGACAAGTTGCTTGACGACATACTCTACAAACTCTTGATCTGCATCTTTGCCTGCCATAGATACTCCTTTCATCATCGCTATTAGCCGTTGGCTGCTAGCTATTGGTTCTTTTCAAATTTTTACTATTTAAATGTTCCTTAATTTTTACCTGCCCGACCGAATAGCCGTTTCGGTGAGTTTTTCATTTCCAGTTTTTATTCGTCTTCTGCCGGTGTTTCTTCGCCGGTTTTATCTTTTCCTTCTTCTTTTGGTACTGATTCTTCTTTTACTTCTTCGGCTGTTTCTGTTTCCGCCTCCGCCTCGGTCGGCTTTTCTCCTTCGGCGTTTTCGCCGGAAAGTTCCTCGCTTTCAGCCTCTTTCTTTTTTGCTTCCTCTTTGGGCTTTTCTTCGATTTTCTTTGGTTTGCGTTGTTTTTCGGTAATGACAACCCAAGACGGAAGCTTGACTCCGTTTTCTTTCAAGATCACAGCTAAAGAATTAGAAGGCTTGGCTCCTTTTTTCAGCCATTCTTCCACTAATTCTTTTTTGATGTTTAGTTCTTTACTATGCGGGTTGTACCAACCTAATATTTCAATAAATTTAGCCGTGACAGGTCTTTTGGAATCAGCGGCAACTACCCGATAAAATGCTTGTTTTTTCTTCCCGGTCCGGGCGAGTCTGATTACTACCATTTGCTCTCCTTGCTACATTTTCTGTTATCAGTTTCTAAATTCTAAGCTAAAAAGGTGATTTTGTCAATTATATTTAGATTATTCAACCAGTCCTTTTGCCTCTTCTAGCTTAACGGAAATTAATTTGGAAATGTGGTTTTCATTCATCGTTACACCATACAGAAGGTCAGCCGCATTCATTGTTTCCCGGTTGTGAGAGATAATAACAAACTGAGTCTTTTTGGCTAACTCCTTTAGAATTTCGATAAACCTCAAGGTGTTGGATTCGTCCAGAGCAGCATCGACTTCGTCTAAAACACAAAACGGACTTGGGTTAACCGAGAGGATAGCAAAAAGGAGAGCTAGCGAAGTAAGAGTCCTTTCTCCCCCAGACAAGACATTTAGGCTCTGTAACCTTTTGCCAGGCGGGCTGGCTGATATTTCTACTCCTAGGTTACCTTCTTCGTCTTCGCCTAACTTTAGTTCTGCTTTGCCGCCGCCGAAAAGAGTGACAAAATAATGACTAAACCCGGCGGCTATTTCTCTAAAAGTGCTGGAGAATTTATTTTTTATCTGGGTATCTAGCTCAGTAATGATTTTTTCCAGATTCTTTTTGCCCAGGCTCAAATCGTCAATTTGTTGTTTCATCTCTTCTGATTTGGTTTTAAGCTCTTCATATTCTGCTATCATTTCAGGGTCGATGCCAAAGGTCGCCTCTTTTTTTCTTTTTAGATTTTCAATTTTGGCTCTAAGCAAATCTTTTTCGCTTTGATTTAAAATCTTGTTAGATTTGTTAGAGGCAAGGCTGACATCACTTCTTTTGACCTCTTCTTTTAGATCTTCGTATCTTACTTGTTCCTTCGTTTTGTCCAAATCAACTTGAGACATCTCTTGCTCCAAAAGAGCAATTTCTTTCTCTAGCTGGTTTAGTTCTACTTCAGTGTCGTGAGAAAGTTCTTCATGTTTTCTTTTTTGTTCGGTTACCTTTGCTAAATCACTTCTTTTGACAATGAGGTTTTGCTCAATCTTTTTTAAGGCTTCTTTTTTGCTTTCCAGTTCGCTTGATTCTTCTTTTGGGCTTTTTGTTGTCCCGGTAAGTTCCGCTAACTTTTTTTCAACTT
>CAYYEV010000008.1:0-8534 GCA_964471065.1 uncultured Candidatus Saccharibacteria bacterium | reverse complement strand
AACGATTTTTTGTCACACCCAGTTCTCTATTTTGATTTTCAATCAAGTTATGTTTTTTTGTCAGATCTATTTCCAAAGAATAGAGCTGGCTATTTAGGCCGGCAATCGTCTTTTGATATTCGTTTTTTTCCAACAGGTAACGATTAGCCTTCTCATTTTCGCTTTCTAAAAGTGGCTTTAGGGTTGCCCTGGTCTCAGAAAGATTGGTGGTAACTTTCTCTAGTTTTTGTTTAATTTCACTTATTTCGGTATCTTCGTTCTCAGCCTCAAGCCTTCCCTCTTTTTCAAGCTCTAGCTCGTTGCTTCTCAGCAACTCTTTATTTTGCAACAGTTCTTTATTGTAAAGCCCTATTTCAGCACTAATCTTGCCAAAACTTATTTCCAAAACACTAAGCTCTTTCTGCTTACCCATAAGGTCAAAACGTAATTGTCTAAGCTCCTTTTCCAACTTTTCTTGTCCGCCGAGACCAGCGGCCAGAGTCACTGTTCCGATTTGCTTAAAAAAAGCAGACAATTTGTCCGAAAAAACCTTAAACACCTTTGGCAAGGGCTTTGTTTTCTGTGGTTTTTCAATTAGCTGCCAAATCTCTTTGTGCTCTTTTTCCAGCAAACTGATAGCCGTTGTCAAATCTTCTATCTTTTCTTTAGAAAGCGTCGCGCTTCGGTTAAAAAGCTCTTTTTCGATTCGGCCTATCTCGTTTACCAGCTTGGCCTCAGCTTCTTTCGCTCCCGTGATCTCTAGCTTTAGTTGATTCCCTTTAGCAATCAGGGTCTTTCTCTGTTCCTCGACAGAAGCAATTTTGTTTTCTAATTCTTTTTTTCTAACTGCTTCTTGCTCCAAACGAAGATCAGACAATCTTTTTTCTTCTCTTAGGTAGTAAAGCTTGCCAGACAGGCTTGATTTTTCTTTCTCCAAAATGTCTATTTTTTCTTGTAGTTTCCCAAGCTTGATTTTATCTGAGTCAGAAGAATTTTTTTCTGTTTTTCGCTCCAGGGTTTCTAACTTCAAGCTAGCTGACTTTAAATTTGATTCGACTTCTTCTTTGTCACTTTTGACTTTCAGGCTTTCTGCTTCGTTTTCTTTTATTTTCTTTTCCAAAAAGGTGTTTTTTCCAATTAAGGCCTGCTTTTCGACAGCAAGCTCGTTTTCTCTTTCGGCAGAATACTTCGATAAAGTCTTGGAAATCTGGCCTTCGAGAAAAGCGACCTCTCTGATAAGTTTATCCCTGGCCAAGAGAAGCTCTCCTATCTCACCCTCGATTTTGTCCTTTTCCGCTGCTATTTTTTCGACTTCTCTCCCCTCTGCCAAGCTCGTTTTTAGCTCTTTGGCTTTCCTTTCTAGCTTTTTGGCCTGTTCTGCAAGTTCGTTCTTCTTGGCCTCCAGACCCTTGATTTCAGCGGTTAGTTCCGTTTGGACCGAGCTATAATAATGACTTTCTATCTCCGCGAGTTCTGTCTCAATGTTCTTTCTGCCTTCTGCCCGCTTTACCAACCTAGCTAGATCGGCCACTCTCGGCCCTAGCTGGCTCAAAATATCATTCAAGCGATGTTTTCGTCGGTAGCGATAAGTTTTTTGGTGGCCTGCTCTTTCTTTATCTTGTATTGCTTGATACCGGCAGCCTCATCAAACAAAACTCTTCTCTCGGCAGCATTAAAAAAAAGTAGCCGGTCGACAACTCCTTGACCGATAACGGTATAAGTGGACTGGCCAAAACCCAAAGAAGAAAGAAGCTCCTGAACGTCTAGCAACCGAACTTTCTTATGATTGATTAGATAGTCACTATCCCCCGTCCGGTATAGTCTTCTGGTAACTTCGATTTCCCTGAATTTATGTTTTTTGTTATTAAATTCAACTTCTCTTTCTTCTTCGGCAGAAAGCAAAATAGTCGCCTCTGCATATGAACCGCGAGACTTGGTTTCGCTGCCGCAAAAAATGACATCATCGCCTTTTTTACTTCTAAGGTTATTGGCGCTTTGCTCGCCCAAAACCCAGCGAACCGCATCAGCAACATTGCTTTTGCCGGAACCGTTTGGCCCGACGATGGCCGTTATCTTTGAACATTTTTTGTTATCAGAAAACTCAAGGATACTTCTAGAACCAAAGGATTTGAAGCCATAGATATCTAATTTTGACAAATTCATAACAGAATTATTGTACTAAAAAAGCGTTGCCTCAGGCAACGCTTTATCTTGTTAATCTTTTTTCTTTACTTTTGACTTCTTGATGGCATCTTCGGCTGCCGCTTGCTGCGCCGACTGTTTCGACGGCCCGACACCTTTGCCCCAGATCTTGTCTCCAACAAAGACACCGATAGTAAAGGTTTTGTTATGATCAGGTCCTTCTTCCTCCAACACCTCATAAGTTGGGGTTACTCCTTCTAAATCCTGAACAATTTCTTGGAATAAGCTCTTGGGGTCAACATAAGATTTTTCTTTTAAAATTTGCTTTAGCCTGACGATCAAATTTTTTGTAATAAAAACTTTTGCTTCTGCTAGCCCCCGATCCAAGAAGATTGCTCCAATAATCGCTTCAAAGGAGTTGGCTAAAATAAGCTGTCGGCTTCGACCGAAACTTTTGGCTTCACCTCGACTCATCTGAATATATTCTTCTACGCCAAGCTTCTTGGCTACTTCGGAAATCGTTTCTGTCTTGACTAAGGCGCTCCGCCAGTTTGTCAAATCACCTTCCGGATTATCGAAGTTTTCGTAGAGATACTTGGTCACAACTAGCTCCAAAACGGCGTCACCCAAAAATTCCAAGCGTTCATTGTGTTCTTTGACACCGCGATGCTCATTTAGATAAGAACGATGGGTCAAAGCGGTTTTGAGATAATCAATCTGATTGAAATCTACACCTAGTTTTTTGGCTAATTTCAAATAATCTTTGGTCATATTATTCCTTCTTGTCGTCTTCCGGGTTATAGATGTCACTTGCCCGGTAAACAGTACCTAAGACACCGTTGATAAATTTTGATGAGTTTTGGCCGCCAAAAGCTTTGGCCAGCTCGACAGCTTCGTTGATGGCAACCTTGGGCGGGACTTCTTTGGCAAAGAGAAGCTCATAGATACCCATCCGCAAGATAATTAGATCAACTAGAGCAATTTGCTCAATCGGCCATTCAGGCGCTGCCGGAGCGATAATAGAATCTATTTTGTCTCTGTTCTCTAAAACACCCCAGACCAGTTGATCGATAAAGTCTCTATTCTCCAAAGACTTGGCAAACTCCTGGTAGTTTCTCTCTAAGATCGGCTCAAGGGATTTCTTGACGTTTTTGGCATCAGTTTCATGTCCAGGCACTTTTTGAGCGACAAAGTCCTGCTCAAATAAGGTTTGGAAAGCTATTATTCTTGAAAGGTGCCGGTTGGATGCCATTTAGTCCTCTTTTTCCGTTTTGCTCTCAGTGGAGTCAGATTTTTTCTTAGCTTCTTTCTTTAGTTTCTTATCAAGTTTTGTCTCGACATGGATAATTTCTCTGTCTCGATAATGTCCGCAGGTAGGGCATAAATTATGAGCCAAAATTGGGTCACCACATTTTGGACATTTTGCAATAGAGACCTTCTTTAAACTATCGTGGCTTCGGCCTTGCTTGCCGCGAGTTGATGTTTTACGTTTTTTTGGTACCGCCATTTGGCTCCTTCTCTGCCTTGTACCCCCTAGTGGTACAAGGTCGGTTGCAGTTAACAACTTTAATTTTTAGTCAAATCTTGTGTTTTTTCATTTTTATTTTTTATTTGCTTTCTTGCACTTGCAATCTTCTTTATTCAAATCTACTCCGCAGCCCGGACAGATTCCTTTACATTTTTCGTCACAGACGTTTTTCATCGGAACGGATAAAATGATTTCCTCTCTGACCGGTTCGGTGATATCAATATTGCCTAACTTATCAACGTATAGATCCTCTGTAGACTCTTTCGAACGGTTTAAATTATACTCACGTTCTAAAGTAATTGGAATATGGGTTTTGAAGTTATTCAGGCACCGGTCACAAATAAGGATAGCCCCGACTGTCAAATCCCCTTCAACTAAAATAGTTTCTTCTAATCGGGTCAACTTCAGCTTGCCGACAACTTTTTTGCCCTCTATCTCTGACGGCAAACCAACAGTTTTGGCCATGTCATTGATTTCAGCCACTCGGCTCATCCCGACTCCAGAAACTAACAAATTTTTAACTTTAATCTTTTCCATTTTCAAACCGCATAAAGCGATAGCAAGTATAACACAAATTTTATTTAATTACAAGACTAAGAAGCTTGTCCTGGATATAGACAACCTTAGTGGGTTCTTTGTCGCTTAAATATTTTTGAACCTTCTCAGACTCTTTGGCTGCTTTTATTGCTTCTTTCTCCTTCGTTCCCCGTGCTACTAAGATTTGATCGCGGATCTTGCCATTAACCTGAATTGCTATCGTCACTAACTCATCTTTGATTAATTTTTCGTCATAAGTTGGCCAATAAGCATTAGAGACGCTTTCGGAATTACCAAGCTTCTGCCAAATTTCTTCGGCCAGATGAGGGGCAAATGGAGAGACAAGAATAGCCAAAACTTCTAGGGATTTTTTATTTTGTTCTTTCTTTTCGCTTAGATGATTAACAAGAATCATAAGAGCAGAAATGGCAGTATTAAACTTGAAGTTCTCAATGTCTTCGCCAATTTTCTTTATCGCTTTATTTATTGCTCGTTCTTCTTCTACATCTCCGCTACTTTGAGTTATTTTTCCCCCGTAAAGTCTCCAAACTTTTTCTAAGAATCGGCTGATGCCGGTCAGACCAGCCGGGTTCCAGGGACCGCCATCTTCAAATTGGCCCATAAAGAGAACGTATGTCCGGAAGACATCGGCACCAACCTTTTTTATCACTTCATCCGGGATAACTACATTGCCCTTGGATTTACTCATCTTTTTGCCATCGGGACCAAGAATCATTCCTTGATGGCGCAAGCTCATAAATGGTTCATCGAAGCCGGTCAACTTGGCGTCATAAAAGGCTTTGGCCACAAAACGCGAATACAAAAGATGCATTGTCACGTGTTCAGCCCCACCGGTATACATATCGACCGGCAGCCATTTTCTAGTGACTTCCTTGTCCATTAATTTGCTATCGTCATCAGCGTTTGGATAACGCAGGTAGTAAAAGCTAGAGTCAACAAAGGTATCCATCGTATCCGTTTCTCGTTCGGCTGCAGTGCCACACTTTGGACATTTGGTCTGGACAAACTCTTTGTCTTTGGCCAGAGGACCTTTGCCTGTTCCCGCCGGTCGAAAATCTTCTATCTCCGGCAAGGTTACCGGTAAATCTTTTTCCAGCACCGGCACTGTTCCACATTTAGGACAATAGACAATTGGAATCGGCGCGCCCCAGTAGCGCTGACGCGAAAATGACCAGTCGCGGAGCCGATAAGTGGTCCTTTTTTTACCAAGGCTTTGTTCTTTTAGCCACTTGGCTATTTCTTGTCGAGCCTTTTCTGATTCAAGCATAGAGAACTGATCAGAATTTATAAGGACACCGTCAGCCGTATAGGCGTGTTCTTCGTTGAAATAACGATCAAGCCAAATATCATACTCAGAACACTTGACGTTTTTGTCCTGGTGAAGTTCGTCCCAAGTCATCCAGGCTAGTTCATGAATTGCTGCTTCCTCCTCAGAGATTTTCTTTTGTTTCTCGCTTTTTAGCTTAAAAATCATTGCCGTAAAGTGGGCTTTGCGGTTTACGCCTTTGTGATTAGCATAAAAATGAGATTCAACCGGTCCGCCGAGAGTTTTAACATACTCAATATCGATGTAGCCTGTTTCTTCGATAGTTTCTCTCCTGGCGGCGGAAATAGTATCTTCACCTTCTTCTATTCCACCGGTAATGAAAGTTGTCCAAGAAAATTTTTTCCACTTTAAACATAAAATTTTGTCATTTTTTGGGTTAATCAAAATCACCTGGACAGCGTGCCGAAAAATTGTTTTTGCGTCGACTTTTGGTGGATCGTGTCTATCTATAACCTTTGGAATAATGACTTCACTGATTGGCAGTTTATACTTTTTGGCAAATTCATAGTCTCTCTCGTCGTGAGCCGGCACAGCCATAACTGCTCCGGTGCCATAGGAAGCCAAGACATAGTCTGCGACCCAGATTGGAACTTCCTGTTTGGTAAAAGGATTTATAGCATAAGCTCCGGTAAAGACTCCCGTCTTTTCTTTTTCGGTTGATTGACGTTCAATTTCACTCAAACTTTGGGATTTGAGTCTATATTTTTTGACTGCTTCCTTTTGTTTTTCGGTTGTAATTTTTTCTACCAAAGGATGCTCCGGAGCCAGGACAACATAGGTCATACCATAAACCGTATCTATCCGCGTGGTAAAAACAGACAACTTTTCCTTATGGCTTTTTACTTGTAAATCAAATTCGACTCCTTCGGATTTTCCAATCCAGTTTTTTTGTTTGATTTTCGAGGCCTCCGGCCAGTCTACTTTATCAAGGTCTTTTATCAATCTTTCGGCATAGTCAGTAATCTTGAAAAACCATTGTTTTAAATTTTTCTGGACAACTTCGGTCTCACATCGTTCGCAATGTCCATTTATGACCTGTTCATTGGCCAAAACTGTCTTGCAATGCGGACACCAGTTGACCGGAGACTCTTTTTGATAAGCAAGGCCCTGCTCAAATAACTTTAGGAAAACCCATTGGGTCCACTTGTAATAAGATGGGTCACTGGTAACAACTTCTTTGGAAAAATCAAAGATACAGCCAAAGGATTTTAACTGTTCTCTGGCAATTTCAATATTTTTGGAAATGCTAATTTTCGGATGGATTTTTGCTTTGATTGCATAATTCTCAGCTGGTAGACCAAAAGAGTCATAACCAATCGGTTCAAAGACATTGTAGCCATTTAATTTTTTGTAACGACCATAAGCATCAGCCCCGCTATAGTTATAGCCATGACCAAGATGAAGATACTCTCCGCTTGGATAAGGAAACATAACTAAGTTATAAAACTTCTTCTCCTTAGCTGAAAGATTTGTTTTGTTTAGGTCGGTTTTGGCCCAAATTTCCTGCCACTTTTTTTCAATTTTTTGATAGTTGTACTTATCCATTTCGCTTTGCTCAATGTAAACTAGAAAGACTTATTTACTGTCCAATTAATTTTCGACTCCTCTTAGCTCTATTGCCTTGGCTATCCTGGAAATAGCTAAAATATAAGCGGCTTTTCGCATATCTGTCTTGTATTGCTCCTGGATTGCTCTAATATCATTATACGATTTTGCCAGGATTGATTTTAGTTTATCTTGAGTAAAGCTAGAATCCCATTGGTCACCGGATTTACCTCGAATCCATTCAAAATAACTAACCGTCACACCTCCGGCATTAGCCAAAATGTCAGGAATAATTTCAACTTTTTTAGTAAGCAAAAGCTTCTCCGCTTCAGTCATAATTGGTCCATTAGCTAGTTCTAAAATAATTTGGGCTTTAACCTTTTTGGCCATATTTTCTGTGATGGAATTCTCCAAAGCCGCCGGAGCCAAAACGTCGACACCAAGTGAAAAAAGTTCTTCTTCTGAAATATTTTTTGCTTCTTTGTAATCCAAGACACTTCCCAATTCCTTTTTGTGAGAGATGACAAAAGGAATATCTAGGCCATTAGCGTTATAAATCGCTCCGCGAGAATCGCTGACGGCAACAATCTTGTAGGGAGCTCCCATATAATGAATTATCTCGGCAAAGAATTTACCAACATTGCCAAAACCCTGAATGGCAATCGTATATTCTTTTTTCTTTTCTTTTCTTTTCTTTATATGTTCGGCCAAGACATAAGCTCCGCCCTGACCGGTCGCCGGTTCCCGATCTGCCATGCCCCCAACTTCAGCCGGTTTACCGGTGAAGGAAGCCGGTTCATATTTACCTGCCAACTGAGAGTATTCGTCCATCATCCAAGCCATAATTTGAGGCGTAGTATTTACATCCGGCGCCGGGATATCTCTATTCGGACCGATATTATCCTTGATTCCCCGAACATAGCCTCTAGCAATTTTTTCTTTCTCCTTATCTGAAAGTTGCTTTGGATCGACCGTCACCCCTCCTTTGGCCCCACCATAAGGGATGTCAACGACTGCCGTTTTCATACTCATCCAGAAAGCCAAAGACTTAACTTCATCTATATCAACATCTTGATGAAAGCGAATTCCGCCTTTGTAGGGGCCTCTGGCATCGTTATGTTGAACCCGATAACCTCGAAAAAGCTTTGTTTCTCCATTGTCCATATTTACGGGGATATTAAATTCAACCGTATTCTTGGGATTTTGCAATATTTCAACTATATGTTTGTCTAGTTGGATCAAATCCGCTGCTTCTTTTAGCTGATTCAAAGCATTCCGATAAACCCTACTCACCTCATCCCCTTTCATTTTTGTATAAATTATTTGTTCAATAATGGCTTGGTCTTTGTCCTACTTGGCTTTTTATTATAGTGGCTTGCCATTCGTAGCTTTAGCGAAGAAAAATTGATTGTTTTGGTCCTACTTCGCCCTTACGGGCTACGAAGGACATTCTTC
>CAYYEV010000007.1:27772-32158 GCA_964471065.1 uncultured Candidatus Saccharibacteria bacterium | reverse complement strand
AAGAGAGATGAGAGATATCACTCATTGGTCTTTTGTATAGCTTAAGGGTTCTTTTGTGGAAGGAAGGAAAGGGAGACTTGGGGAGGGAAATTACTTTCCTGATTGGACTTATAATGAAATTTACTATTTTTTTCATTTATCGTTTCTTAACAATGCTATACCTAACCTCTTTATCTTGGCCAAACTTAGCATTTTCCGATATTAGCTTGAGTTCTTTCTCTTTTTCCCCGCCATTATAACCACCCGGAAAACCACTTGATTTTATGACCCGATGACAAGGAATACGTGGATTATGGTTCTTTCTCATGATAGTACCGACTGCCCGGTAGGCACAGGGGGATCCGGCCTTTTCTGCTACTTCTTTGTAGCTTAGAGTCTGACCCGAAGGAATATTTTTGACAACTTCTAAAACTTTTTTTCTAAATTCAGTCATTACTTTAGATATTTAGCAATTTTTTCTTCATGCTCCGAAAACGTTTTCGAATAATAAGTGACATTGTCAGCCGTGAAGAAATATCGGTATTCGGTAATGCTCGGGTTCAAAACAGCATTTATCGATTCTGTGCCTGGGTTGCTGATTGGACCAACCGGTAAACCTCTATTGAGATAAGTATTGTACGGTGACGGTGTCCTCGTTTCTGCATAGCTAAACCTTCTTTTATTTGATCGTAGGATGTATTGAGTGGTTGCATCCGATTCTAGGGCCATATCTTCTCTTAGTCTAGAAAGAAAGATCCCCGCAACTACTTTCCTTTCTTCCGGTTTGGCAACTTCTTTCTCGACGACAGCGGCTAAAGTCACAACCTCAAATAGACTCATACCCGATGCGCTCACCCGAGCTTTTATTTCCGAAGTTAGCCTACTTTCAAAATTCTTTAGCATCTTTTCAACAATGTTTTCTGCCGTTGCATTATAAGAAATTTGATAAGTGTCCGGGAAGAGATATCCTTCAAGACTGAGGTTTTTTGGCTTTTCGACTAAAAAGTCGTACTGATATTCCTTTTTGGTTGCCGCAACAAATTCATCCTTTGTTACGATATTATTTTTTTCCAGATAAGCGCCAATCTCATCTATGTTCCAACCTTCAGGAATGGTAATTTTTTTACTGGCGACTCGTCCGCTCGTTAGGATATCAATTATCTGAAGGGGCGTCAAGCCAGCTGCAAATTGGTATTCTCCGGCAATTAGTTGTCCGGAAAGATTTCGATATTTAAGGTAGAATAAAAAAGGTAAGTCATTTTTAATCAATCCTTTATTTTTCAAATCCTTAGCGATATTTCGAACGTTTTCCCCTTCGGTAATAACAAAACTTACAGTTTGTTTGTTATTATTTTTGTCGTGAAGATACCAGTTCATATACAAAGTGCTGCTCCCCAGAAGAATAAGGATGGCCAAAATGATAGTTAGGCCAATAGCAAACAATTTTTTCTGCCAAAAAGATTTTTTGTCCCCCCCCTTCTTTCCCAAAGTTTGGGCAGTTTCCCCGACGCTACGGTCGGGATCTCCGACAACAGTTTCAACTTTTTTTTCTTTTTTTCGTCCAAACATTTTACTCAATTTTTACTCCTTAGATAATCTTCTAAAATTATTGTTGCTGCAATCTGGTCAATTTCTTCTTTATTGCAAGTTCGTTTTTTATAGGTTCTCAATCGGTCTTTAGCTTCCTTGGATGACAAGGCTTCATTTACATATTCATACGGTAAATCGATATTTGAAATTAATTCTTTCGTAAATTTCTTTATATCATCAGCCTGGGAGCCTAGTTTTCCGCTTTCCAAATATGGCAAACCAACGACCAGGACTTTTGCTTTCTCCTTTTCAATTATTTCTTTCAAGACGACAATTGCTCCATCCCGGTCGATTGTCTTATACGGAGTGGCCAAAATCTCAAGATCGTCTGACACCGCCAAACCAATTCTTTTTTCTCCAACATCGAGAGCTAAGATTTTTGACATCTAGTTAACCAGAGTTATCTGCTACTTCTATCGTTAGATAGATATGGCTTTTTAGCCTCGGGAAGATTTTAATAAATGACGGCCAAAAGTCAAGCTTAGTTTCCTCAACTCCTTCCAGACTTTTTAGATACTCATCCGCTTTGCTCGCCCCTGTTCCAGTTAACTCTGTTTTGATTTGATTTTCATCTAATTTATTTGCAACATAGGCACTCGTATTGATTGATCCTGAGAATTTACCATTCACGAGATCATGGGAATCTATGGAAATATCGGCTGAGTCAGCACCGTTATCAATCACCTGTTTGCTCGAACCCATTTGCCTCTCTACTTCTGTTTTTATTAGCTCAGACAAATCATCCATATTATAAGCCAAGGCTTTAACCGAAACTTTGACGGTCATCGTAAATTCACTTGCTTCGCCATTTACTCCGGGGTTAGCATCAGCAGAAATCGTTTCTTGCTTTTTAGTTTCATCAATTATCTTTAGGTTTTCTGCTTCTTTGTTGAACTCACTGGTCGCTTCATTGGCTGCCTCTTTGGCCAGGTTTTCTCTTGCTGTGTTGACGTCGCCCTGGGTGACATAAGTCACTTCTTTGTTCGTCCCACCGGACATACCTGCAGCAGAAACAATAGTTATGTTTTGTCCTAGCCCCCCAGCAGCTAACGTAAACGCCTGATTATTGCCAAAGCCATTGTATTGGTCTCCCGGGTTGGCGGCCTGAACAGAAATATTTACTATTTGGCCGTTCGGAACAGAAACCGCACCGGTTGCCCGGTAGATAAGAGAAGTGTTGTTAGTTGGGACAAATCTAGTCCCAACGACCCAATTGATCGGTTGGCCCGATAAATTTGATATCGCTAGAGTTCCATTGGCTTGAGTCCCAACGTTTTTCTTGCCAGAAGCTTGGAATTTCTTATTTACTTCTTTTGTCGCTTCAATTACTTTTGCCGGTACAACCGCTTTTTCCGTATCCAACTTGGCTTCTTTTTCGCCCGAGAAGTTTATATTAACCGACCTTCTTTCTGCTTGGACAAGAACGGTTGCTTTTGCCCTCGGTAAAAAGATAAAACCAGCAACAAGTAAAATAATTAAAATTGGCAGACCAATCAAGAATAGTTTTTTCTTTGGAAATTTTGGCATTAAGTTAGTCGGCTGTTTCTCTTCCAACTCCTTTTTGTGCCAATTCGCTTCCGCTTCGGTGTCTTCGTCCTCAGAAACGACTAAGTCGTCTTGTCCTATCTCCGGTTCATTTCCTGATTTTTTAAAAACAACTTCATTTGTTTCTTCTATCGGTCCTTGATCTCCTTTTTTCTCGTCTTTTGGCTCTTCTTTTTCTTCAGAAAGTTTTGGTTCTTGACCAACTCTGGCTGCCGTCGCCAAACCGACCTTGTCAGCTAGATTCCGCCCAACCTTGTCTTGAGTCACCAGAGAAACCGTCTTGCCCAAGTTTTCAGCCTGCTTTTTTATCAATTTCAAATTAACGACACTCTGCATTAGACTAGCTTCTTTGGGCACGACTAAGATAACGTCTTTGAATTCAGTTTTTCTCAGCTTGTCTATAACTGACGTTACTTCTTCGTCTGCCTCTAGATAAATTGTCTTTGGTTCAGCCATGTTTTCCCTGTTTCTACTTTAGACTTTATAACTTTTTACTTTCAACTGCAAAATTAAACTACGTTTAATTTTGCATCATCTTGACGACTTTTTGTAAAACACTTGGCATAATATCGTCTTCGACATCCATATCAACGACCAGGCTGGCCAAGCCGAGCGGCGTCACGTCCTGTTGGTCTTTGATTTCACCGGTGCCATCAGTCATATTTGCTACTTCCGCCGGTTTGATAAAAGTAATTTTTGGCTTTTTAGCAAAGGGCAAATTTTTGTACCAACCTTCGCTCTCGAGAGCCTTTTTGATTTCCGGTAAAGCGGCGCCGCCGCCACAAAGCATTATTTTTGAAGGCAAAAGGTCGACATCAGAAAATTCCGACAAAGAGAGTTCGACACCGGAAAGCCAAACTTCGGCATCAAGCTCGAGAGCTTCTTTGACTTTCTTTTCGCTTTTTTCTTCCAACATGTCATCGGCATAGGCTAATTTTATCTCTTCGGCCTTGGCAAATGATACTCCTAAAACTTGTGATAATCTTTTGGTAAAGCTACGGCCACCAATGGCAAACATCTTTGTGCCTTCTAGCCCCCCGTTTCTGACCACGGCAATATCGCTAGTGCCACCACCAATATCGATAAAGATGCCGCTAAATTCGCCGGCTTCATCAACCCCGACCGAACGAGCAACGGCATAAGGTTCGGCCGCAATGCTGATAAGTTCCAGGCCAAGGTCAGCTGCAATCGTCTGCAAAGCACCCAAGTGAACCATCGGAGCAAAGGCATTAAAAATACCAATGGAAACATCTTTGCCCTGGAAACCGATTG
>CAYYEV010000007.1:12593-27762 GCA_964471065.1 uncultured Candidatus Saccharibacteria bacterium | reverse complement strand
TGTCACCTTGTAACCATCTATCTTGACATCGACAATAGAAGCATTAACCAACTTGACATCAATCGCGTTGTAGCCGGTTTCCCAAGCGAGCTGCTTACGGGCAGCGTCAAAGGCTTTCCACTGGACTTTATTAACAATATTTTTGAGTTCGGCAAAATCAATCTTGCTTGTATGTTTTAGCCTTTCATAGTGAACGGTCGTTGTCGTTCCCTTGACTAGCTCACCGGCGATACCGATGATACACTGGTCGGCAACGACACCAGCCATTTCCTCGGCCCTATCTAGAGCTCTCGAGCAATTTTCAACGACACCGGCAATATCAGTCACTGCTCCACCGTGCATATCACCAAGACGCTGTCGTTGACGGCCAGCACCAACTACGACCCCCTTGTTCCCCTCTATTTTGAAAATCAAAGCTTTGACAAATTCCGTTCCGATGTCCAGGGCGACATAATGAGGCACTCTTGGCTCTTTTTTCAGGTATTTATTAACTAATTTCATATAAAAATGCCTACCCTATATTGTAGGCAAAAATGAACTAAAAAACAATCTTATTCGAGAACCGCCTTAATCCTTCTAATCCCAGCCGAGGATGATTCTTCTTTTTTAATCCGGAAATGGCCAATTTCGTCAGTGTTTTGAACGTGCGGACCACCGCAAATTTCTTTGGAAACGGCGTTTTTTGAATCTATGTCACCACCAACCGAGTAGACGGTTGTTTTGTCGCCATAACGAGCATCAAACTCCCCTTCAGCTCCTTTGGCTTTAGCTGTTTTTGGATCCGTTTCCGTCATATAAACATCAAGTTTTTTCTCTATTTTGTCGTTAACCCAATCTTCAATCGCTTTCTTTTCTTCATCGGATAACTTTTCCGGATGAGAAAAGTCAAAGCGTAATCTCTCGGCGGTAATATTGGAGCCTTTTTGGTGAACATGGGGTCCAAGGATTTCCCTCATTGCCGCTAGAAGCAAATGAGCAGCCGTATGCAGTCTAATAATCTTTGGGTCGTCTTTGTTTTCTAGCCCGCCGGCAAATTTCTTCTCCAAGCCGCCCCGAGAAGCTTCTTGGTGCCTGGCAAATTCTGCTTCAAACTCAGCCTGAGCGTTCTTGGTAATTTTTATCTCCTCTTCTTTTGCCACCTCTAGCGTCAACTCAAAAGGCATTCCTTTAGTTGAAAATAAATTAAAGGCTTCCGCTCCGTCAATCCGGTTCATTTTTTTGATTTCAGCTAGGCCTTGGTCGATCAATTTCAAAAACTTACTTTCTTCTATCCTTAACTCGCTTATGATTTTTTCTCTTTCAGAGATTAGGTTTGGATAGATCGGCCCGTAAAGTTCAATTATTTTTTCGGCAATTTCTGAACACACATTATGTTCAGAAATATCAATCAACTTTCCATATCGGACAGCCCGGCGAATAAGCCGGCGCAAGACATAGCCACGGTCTAAGTTGCTCGGACGAATCCCGTCTGCCAACATAAAGACCGCTCCTCTGACATGATCGGTAATTACTTTTTCTGCCTTTGTGTCAGGTTTTTTAGCTAAATCTTTAACTAATTTTATGATTTGCGACAACTCGTCGGTTTCAAAAACATTATCTAGATCATTTATCTTTGCTGCCACTCTTTCTAAGCCTGCGCCTGTATCAACCCCTTTAGATTCCAGAGGCAAAAGGACACCGTCAGGCTGCATATAGTATTCATTGAAAACCAAATTCCAGATCTCAACATCATCGACATATATTTCCGTCGTTGGGCCACAAGCCCCTTCTGTGCCAGTTGGCCCCCAAAAGTTATCTTCACGACCAAATTCCCTGATATCCGTGATACCAAGGGCCTGCCAAATCTTTTCTGACTCATTATCCCGAGGTGTTTTATCATCGCCGGCAAAGATGGAAACCCAAATCCGAGAACGTTCAACTCCAAGTTCTTTCTCAACAAATTCCAAGCCCCATTCAATCGCTTCTTCTTTGAAATAATCGCCAAAAGAAAAATTGCCGAGCATTTCAAAAAAACTTAGATGACTCTTATCACCGATTTCTTCGATGTCATTAGTCCTAACGCATTTTTGGATAGTAACCGTCCTTGGATGAGCCGGCTTAACCTCATTTGAAAACCACTTTTTAAACTGTTGCATCCCGGCTGTAGTGATAAGAACCGAGGGATCATCTTTTGGAATCAAAGACGATGAAGGCAGGTGTTTATGTTCCTTGCCTTCAAAATATTTGATAAATTTTTCTCTTATTTCATTTACCGTCATGGTCGTATTTTAGCGAAAAAACGCCTTTTATTCAATGAATAAGGTTGAGGCGCCGATCCCATACCATTTACTGGTTGGTCTCGACGCCTCTAGCGCATTACCGATCGTCCACGACACTGACATTGGGGGCTACCTCCTGAAGCGCTTTCTCCACAGCCTGCCGAAGTTCCTTTTGCCGCTCCTTGGCCAACCCAATCATGATCGAGTTGAACTCGCGAAGCTCCGGTGCAGGCTTGGCTCCCTTATGGCCAAGATCGGCGGCAACCTTAGCCGCAATCTCTTGGTACTCACGATACCGGGTAGAGATGTCTCCTTTCTCATCGACATGGACAGCCTCAGCATAAGCAAGGACTGCCAGTACGTAGGTCTCCGCATGAGCCGGAGACTTTTTGTAGAGCCAGCCGACGAGTTCCTCTGCCCGTTTCGGCAAAGAAGAATTTACCGCGGGCATGATCCTCACCTCCTTTTTTGTCGTGGACATCAAGGTGCGCTCCTTGTTGGGGCACATATCATAGCAAAAATTGTTATTTTATTCAATACTTTACTTTTTAATCGGTGATTAAACCGCCACCGATTACTTCATCACTAAGGTAAAAAACAGCCGATTGCCCCGGGGTTATTGCTTTTTGGGGTTTCTTCAAAAAAACTTGAACTTTATTTTCAGCCGCATCCGCTAAAGTACATCTTACTTCCTCTGCCTGATAACGAACTTTGACCGTATATGACTTCTTGAAATCCGGCTTTTGGTCAGAAACGAAGCTTGGTCTATCAACAAAAAAGTCATCTCTGAACAATTCTCTTTCCGGACCAATGACCAATCTGTTTTGTTTCAGGTCAAGACTCAAAACAAACATTGGTTCGCCGTAACCGCCGCCCAAACCTTTGCGTTGGCCGATAGTATAGAAAGACAAGCCGTCATGACGGCCAAGCACGTTCCCTCTCGTGTCAACAATATCCCCGGGCTTTTCCTTTAATTTACCTCTCAAAAATTCGCTGACTGTCCCCGGGATAAAACAGATGTCCTGAGATTCGGCTTTTTCAGCAGTGACAAGGCTTTTTTCTTTAGCAATTTTCCGGACCTGGGCTTTCGTCAGCTCCCCTAGAGGAAAAAGAGTTTCGGCAAGCTGAGTTTGATTTAAATTATACAAAAAATATGATTGGTCTTTTTCCCCATCCTCGCCCTTATAAAGCCTAAAAATATTTTTGGTAGCAGATTTCTCGTTCGCGCTTTTGAATTTTGACTTTTGACTTTTGACTTTGCTTATGCGCGCATAGTGTCCGGTAGCCAAAAGGTCAGCCCCATACTCCTTTGCCTTTTTTAATAAAAAATCAAATTTGATAAGTTGATTGCACCTGATGCAAGGGTTTGGTGTTCGGCCAGATCCATACTCAGAGACAAAATTATCAATGACGTCTTTTTCAAATTTTTCCTCCACATCAACAACGAAATGAGCTATACCCAGCTTTTGGCAGACTGTCCTGGCGTCTTCAATTGCTTCCAAAGAACAACAATTCTTTTCCTTAACCGTTTCACCATAACAAAAAAGCTTCATTGTAAGACCAATGACATTGTCCGAGCCGTATTTGTCGACCAAAAGAACTGCCGCAACAGATGAATCAACGCCGCCGGACATTGCCACGGCCACTTTTTTACTGAAAAATGAGGCCATAAAAGTTTTTCATAATCTCGCCAAAAGTCAGGAACCTGGCGTTGGCATTATCCCACCAGTTTTTTTTCCGCCAGGTTTCGTCTTTGGCTGAATGATTAATGATAAGATAATCTTTGCCCAATGCTTCCTTAAAGCTGCTGTAGGCCCTCCTCTGGTGGTAAGGAGAAGTAACTAAAATAATGCTTTTCAGCTCTTCTCTTTCTAGAATTTCAGCTACTTTCTCGGCATTTTCGGTCGTCGTTCTGGATTCTTCTTCTATCAAGATATCTTCTTCCGGGACATTGCTTCCTGTGGCAATCCTCTTCATCGCCAAAGCATTTGAGACTTCTCCTCTGGCCGCTGCTCCGGAGAAAATAATTTTGGGGGCCCATTTCTGGAAATAAAGCTTCACTCCTTCTGTCACCCGGGCATCAGTATCCCCGCCCGAAATAACAACAATAGCATCAACTTTTTCTAACCGGTCTTGTGGCGAAAGATAAACCGAGACAAAGAGAGGTAGGCCGACTACCACAGTCAAAGTTATTAAAATGGCAATTATTAATTTATTTATCATTCATAGCCCGCTAGTTAGTAAATTCTTGTGAAAACATCTTGCCGTATGATTCTCCCGACATACAGCCGATACCAATTTTCTTAAATTCCGGAGTCAAAATATTTGCTTTGTGACCAGGACTATTCATCAGACCATTATGAACAATCTCTACATCAGGCGCCAAAGCCAAATTTTCTCCGGCTTGAAAATATTTAATCCCTGCTTGGTCCATCCGGTCAAACGGGGTTTTCCCGTCCGGTGTGTTGTGAGCAAAATAACCTCTTTGGAACATGTCTTTGGAGTGGGCCCTGGCCACCTCTATTAATTTGTCATCCATCTCCAGTGGATCAAGGCCTCTCGAAGTTCTCTCTATATTTACAAGTTCCAACATTTTTTCCTCATCAGCAGCACAAACCGTCGGGTTAGTAACCTTGAAGCCGAGATCAACCGTTTCATCGCTCTGGGGTTTAATCGTCAAAAAAGTAATAGTATCGCTCAAACTTTGGCCAAAAACCCGCTCGATATAGCCTTCAACAATTGGCGAGGTTTTGACAATCGGCCCGCCGATAAAAGAATCTGTGATAAAGCTTTTGGTCTTGCCCGAAAACGGTAAAATCAAAAATAAACTCAAGAAAATCCAAATAATCAGGATACCCCTGACTAAGGCCGGCAAGAAGCCAAGATAAGTGTTCCATCTTGACTCTCGAATTTCTTCCGGTATCCGGTCATAGAAGAGGATAAAGAAGATATAGTAAATAACTTCGACGACAAACCAAATTGTAAAAAAGGCAATGGCATTAGCAAAGCCGGCAGCAATGTGGAATTGATCAACAAAAAGATGGGCTAAGTTCCGATAGAGGCCAAAGGCCAAAAGGATAGCCCCGATAAAAACAACTAAATCCAGGCCTTGACGAATAAGCCCTCGCCAGTAACCAACTAGGGTGAACCACAAAAGTACTGCAATTATTATTAAATCAACCCCGTTCACAATAAGGTTATTTTATCAGATTTACAAAGAGTTTTGGAATCCTAAGATTTATCGTTTCTTTTGCGATAATCCTTGATCGCTTCATGTAAAGCATTGGCCGCTAGATTTGAGCAATGCATTTTGACCGGAGGCAAGCCGCCTAGGGCTTCGGCAACAGCCGCATTGGAAATTTTTTCGGCCTCATCCAAATTTTTACCTTTAACCATCTCTGTCACCATACTGGAAGTAGCAACAGCTGCTCCACAACCAAAGGTTTGGAATTTTACATCTTCGATGTATTTTTCTCGCTTTTGACCACCTGCCCGTTCCGAAGTCGAAGACGAAGGCGGGTTAGCCATTGGCCGTTCGCTGATTTTCAAAAATATTTTCATGATATCGCCGCAGGTTGGGTTGCCCGTTTGGCCAACTCCATCGGCGTTTTTTATCTCACCAACATTTCTCGGATGCATAAAATGATCCATTACTTTGTCGCCATATAATTCATTAGCACTCATTCTTTTCTCCTTCTCCGCCCCGCACCCTGTGTGGTGCGAGGTCAGTCGCGTCATCTATTTGTTATTCGGTTGTCTATTGGATAACGATTGAATCACTTTTTTTACTTTACCGGGCTCATCTCTCTCAACTTTGCTACAATCCCCGGCAAATGTTTCATTAACTCATCAATATCTTCTTTTTTATTTAACTTACCAAGACTGAACCGAACTGAACCGTGAGCATCGATATCTGCATAACCAAGCGCTCTAGTGACATGAGACGGCTCCAGGGAACCGGAAGTACAAGCGGAGCCACTAGAAGTCGCTATTCCGGCTAAGTCCAACTTGATAAGAATCGACTCCCCTTCCACTTTTTTGAACAAAAAAGTCGCTATATGAGGTAATCTCTTCATCACGTCCTTCGGTCCGATCAGTTCTGAGTCCGGTATTTCTTCTTGGACTCTTTGAATTAAATAATCCGTTAGCTTGGAAATTCTTTTTTCGTCTTTATCTCTGTTTTTAACTGCTTCTTCCATGGCCTTGGTTAAGCCAACGATATAAGGCACGTTTTCCGTTCCCGCTCTTCTGTTTCTTTCCTGAGAGCCGCCCTGTGTTTGCGGCAAAAGAATCGTTCCCGTCTTCACATACAAAAGACCTACTCCTTTTGGGCCATAAAATTTATGAGCCGTTAGCGAGAGCATATCGACACCAAGCCTTTGGACATTGCAATCAAAATATTGAAAAGTTTGGACCACATCGCTATGAAAAACGAGAGGAACATTACTATTAACTGTTCGCCTTTGGCCTTTGGCTTCCTGGATAACCGCCCCGATTTTTTTGATCGGTTCCAGGGTGCCGGACTCATTGTTACCGTACATGACCGAGATAAAAACAGTGTTGTCCTTGACTTCTTTTCGGACATCTTCTGGATCGACTCTACCTTCTCTATCAACCGGCAAATAGCTAACTTCATAGCTAAAATACTTTTCCAAATATTTGGCCGCATCCAACATCGAATGATGCTCTATGGAAGAAATAATTAGATGAGGCTTGATTTTCAAAACCCTATCGGCATAAAAAGCAACGCCTTTGATCGCTAAATTATTTGACTCAGTCGCCCCCGAAGTAAAAATAATTTCTCCCGGTTTGTCTGCGCCGAGAAGAAACTGGATAGAGCACCTTGCTTCACAAATAGCGTCTTTTGCTTCTCTCCCAACCTTATAAATACTGGAAGGATTGCCGTACTTTTCTGAAAAAAACGGCTTCATCGCATCATAAACTTTTTTTGATACCGGCGTGGTCGCAGCATGATCGAAATATATCATTATTTATTTTTCCTCGCTTCGACTAGGCAGGCTTTGCACTCATGGACAAATTCTTGCTCCAAGGAAGAATATCTTTTGTAATCTTCGTAGGAAATCAAGACCCCGGCCGGGTCTGAGTAGCGTAAGATAACAGTGCTCTCACCTTTTTTTAAATTCTTCAGAATCTTTGAGGCGTCGTTTGCCAATTCGTTGGTGGAAATAAATTTTTCTTTCATTTTGACTCCAAAATAAAAAAGTTACCTGACATCTAGGGTAACTTTTTTTTCTAATCGTTGTCAATTATTTTATTGTGTAGTCGTATATTCTTGGGCAATCCAACCGGTTTGACCACCATAAGTGACCTTGTACCAAGCATCAACCTCTTCTAGAACCGTTAGCTTAGTCCCATTTGGGATTATCGTCAATGGCTGGCTATCAGCCGATGCTTCCTGACGTAAATTTAAACCGTCGTCGGCATTGACAGAAATTTCTTTCTGAACCTCTACCCCACCTTCATCACTATCAGGCGGGATCGTGTCGGTTTCAGTTTCTTCTTCAGTCGCTTGATTTGCGTCATAAATTCTCCAGCCGGCATAGCCACCGCCAATCAAAATCAAAACAACAAAAACCGCAACTGCAATCAAGCAAAACTTTGTTTTTGACTTTCTTTCTTCCTTTTCTTCCTCTTTGATCTCCTCTTTCAGATTTTCTTCTTGTCCGTCGTCATTTTGCATTAGCTCTTCGAGGGTTTTGGTTCTTTTTTCGTCCATTCTTGCCTCTTTCTTGTAGTCTAATTTAATTTTACTCGTTTTGACAAAAGAAAAAAGAATTATATTTTAAATAGTTCTTCGGCGTTTTGGGTTGTTTGTTCGGTCACTTGGTCCAAAGATAACTCTTTTACCTCGGCAATTTTTGCCGCCACTTCTGTAACATAGGATGGTTCGTTTCTCTGGCCGCGGTACTTTTGCGGTGCGAGATAAGGACAATCGGTTTCTACTAGTAATTTTTCTATCGGGGTTACTTTGACTGATTCTCGAATCAAGTCGGCATTTTTATAAGTGACTATGCCGGTGAAACCCAAATGTAAGCCTAAATCCAAAAACTTTCTGGCCCAGTCTTTTTCTAGAGTAAAGCAATGAACCACGCCTGCTCTTATCTCATTTTCTTTTAAAATCTGGTAAGCATCTTTTGCTGCTGATTGGTCTTTGCCGTTCCTAATATGAACCACTAGAGGCAATCTATTTTCTTTGGCTATTTGGATTTGAAGCTTAAAGAGCTCTTTTTGTTTGACTTTAACGCTTTCATCATAAAAATAATCCAAGCCACATTCGCCTATGGCTACGACTTTCGGCGACAAGGCTAGTCCTTTTATTTCTTTTTTAGTCAAATTTAGGTCAAGATTGCAGCCTTCTGGATGGATGCCGACCGTTGCCCAGATGTTTTCATTTTTCGCGGCAATTTCAAGCGAAGCCTTGCTTCTAACTAGATCTGCTCCGATATTGATAATCTTAAAGACACCGGCTTTTTTGGCCCTTTTGACAGTTTCATTTCGATCATGGTTAAAGTCCGGAAAGTCTAAGTGAGCATGAGTATCAATTAATGGCATTGGATTCATTTTTGGCTTTGGGCATAAAGACCATCAGCATCGTTGCTGCCGCTCCGATAATTAGAGCCCAAGCCAGGAGTGATGATTGGTTGAGATGATAACTGAGGAGAAATAAAAGACCAAAGAAAGTGACCCGGGAAAGGTCTTGGCCGATTTCCATCCAAAAAACATATTCCGGCCGGCTTTCTTCGTCAGCATGTAAGTAATATTCTGCGACAAAGGGAGATTCGTAGATTGAGTGAGTCACTCCTCTCAGACAATTGATAAGGTAAGAAATATGTTTTACTTCTCCGGTCTGCGATATGACCGATAAGATAAGTAACCAAGACAGTTATTGCCAGCGAAGCAGCAGTGACATAGCCGACGGCCTGATAACTGCCGACAATAAAGAATAAAAAGAGCGGCCAAAAAGTCATACTAGTATTAACCTCGATTCCATTGCCGCCATAAGCAACTATCTGCTTAATCGTTCTGCCACTAAGGGTTTTGAGTAAGTTTGTCTTGTGTCTGATATGAGGTTCTTTTTGGACAAACAATGGAAAAATTGTCAGTAAGACAAGGCCGGTAACGAGGCCAAAAAGCGAACCGATGCCGAATTTACCGGCAATCAAACCTCCAACCAGAGGCCCAAGGGCGCTTAAAATAGCAATAATCATATAGAGCGTGCTGATTTCCCGGGTCGGCCTTTTTTTCTCTTTTGACTTGGAAAAATCATAGTGATAAGCCTGCCAGAAAAAGCCCATGGCGACAGAAGCCATCAAGGCAACAAGCCAAAGCGGCCAATGGTATTGAGGGATAGTCCAAAGCATCCAAAAATGAGCGACCAGAAAAGGCAGAGAAAAAGCGATGGAATGCTTTGGTCCAAAACGAGCGATAATTTTCATCGCCGGATATTCAAGGATCGCTTCACCGATGTAAAGGATAAAGTAATAAACGATTATTTCTTTAATTGAGTAAGTAATGGTATAGAGATAGATTGGGATAAAGATGTTGACAAGAGCAATAACAAGCGACCGGACGCTCATCAGAGCATAGATTTCGTTGACTTCAGTATTCTTTAATCTAAAAAAGTGATGCTGACTCAGATGTGATTCGGAAATAATCATTTTGTTTCCTCCCTCCAGAGGCTTTGTTATTTTGTTTCTAGAAAAATTATAAAACTATTCTGATTTTTCTTCAATTCTAGGGAAAAGCGGTTCGGGCTTGAGCGCTTCTAGCTGTTTCTTCATTTTTTCAGCCGTTTCGGGCATAAAAGGTTCAATCGCTTTAGCAACAGAAAGAAGTTTATTGTAAACATAAGACAAAACTTTGGTTAGTTTCTCTTTATCGGTCCTGGCTAACTCCCAGGGTTTGTTGGAATCGATGTAAGCATTAGCTTCTTTGATTTCTTTCCAAAGCCCAACTAGATAAGCTTCAAATTGCAGATTTTTAATCAAAGTCCCGTCTCCGACTAGAATCAGTTTTTCTGATTCAATTTTCACGCCATATTTGTTAATCATTGAAAGTGTCCTTTGCAAGAGGTTGCCCAATTCGTTACCGAGATCAGATTGATATCTCCTAGCAATTTTTTCTTCTGAGATATCTCCGTCTTCACCAAAAGGAAATTCCCGAAGAAGCGCGTAGCGAACTGCATCTGTTCCGTATTTTTCGGTTAGCGGTATAGGGTCCAAGACATTACCCAAAGATTTGCTCATCTTTTCTCCACCAATAGTAAAAAAGCCATGAGCAAAAATGAGTTTTGGTAACTCCATTTCTAAAGCGATAAGTATGGCCGGCCAGATAATGCCGTGGAACCAGAGGATATCTTTGGCCAAGAGATGAATGTCTGCCGGCCATTCGGGGCCATCTTTGTATATTTTGGTCGCCGAATAATAATTCAGGAGGGCATCCACCCAAACATAAACAGTGTGCTCCGGATCACCAGGAAATTCGATTCCCCAACTGACAGCCGCTCGTGAGATACTAACATCCTCAAGACCGTTTTTTATCTTACTAACAATTTCGTTTTTCCTAGTCATCGGCCTTATCTTGACTCTGTCATTTTCAATTGCTTCCAGCAATTTATCGGACAATTTACTCAGCAAAAAGAAATGGTTTTCTTCTTTGTGCTTAGTCACTTCCCTTTTATGAATCGGGCATAGCTTCCCGCCGGCAAGTTCATCCGGCATATAAAATTGCTCGCAGGCGACACAATAGAGACCTTCGTATTTTTTCTTTTCGATAAAGCCTTTATCTTTTAGTTTGCTGACTATTTCCTGAACGATTTTTTTGTGCTCCTCATTAGTTGTACGGAAAAATTGATCGTAATCAATATTCAACTTTTCCCAGGCTTTTTTGAACTTAGGAACCAAATCATCGACAAATTCCTTTGGCTCTTTACTTTTTTTCTCGGCCGCTTCGGCAATCTTGGCTCCGTGCTCGTCCGTTCCAGTCATAAAAAAAACATCTTCACCAAGGCTTTTGTGGTATCTGGCCAAAACATCAGCGGCAATTGATGTATAAGCATGACCAATGTGTGGAATGTCATTGATGTAGTAAATTGGCGTTGTGATATAAAATTTATTTTTCATCATTTCCTTTTAGAATAAGAACAAATTCCCCTTTTTCTTTAATCTCCGGCAAGATTTCACTAATTTTACCTCGGTAAGTTTCCTCGAATTTTTTGGTTAGCTCTCTAGCGACAAAAACTTCTCTGTCGCCGGCTGTTGTTAAAAGTTCGTTGAGCAATTTTTTTATACGATATGGCGACTCATAAATGACAACCGTTTTTTGCTCTCCCAAAATCTCTTTTAGCTTGGTTTGACGGCCTTTTTTATGAGGCAAAAAGCCGTAAAAAACAAATTCATCTGCGCCAAAACCCGAAACAGAGAGAGCTGTGGCCAAAGCTGATGGTCCGGGCACTGGAGTGACTTTAATTTTAGCCTCGTAAGCAGCTTTTATCAAGACTTGGCCGGGATCGTTGATACCGGGGGTTCCGGCATCAGAAACGAGAGCAACATCTTTGCCCTTTTTTATTGTATCAATAATTTGTTCAACTTTTTGGATTTTAGAATGCTCATGATAGCTAAGAAGCGGTTTTTTGATCTCGAAATGATTCAGTAATTTCAAAGTATGACGGGTGTCTTCACAAGCAATCAAATCAACATTTTCAAATGTCTCCAAAGCTCTTGGAGTGATGTCGTTTAGATTCCCGATTGGGGTTGCGACAACATAGAGTGTATTCATCTAACCTCAAATCTACCTTCGACGCCCTTATATTCTTCTTCTATGACATCTATCTTCTGGACCGAGGCCATCGGCGAACCTTTGTGACACCAAGCGATAAACTCTTTTACTTTTTCATTATCACCTTCGGCGACGATTAAAACGCTGCCGTCACTTTCGTTTCGACACCAGCCGTTTAACTCAAGCTTGAGTGCTTTTTTCTTGGTAAAGTGGCGAAAAAAGACTCCTTGGACATCACCATAAACCTTGATCCTAACTCTAATCATAAGTAAAGCTCTTTATATCTCTTGTACAAGTTATACCAATCAGACATAGACAAGGCTTCAGCTCTCATCTGGGGATCTACCCCTGACTCTTTGAGCCACCTTTCAGTATGGTCTCGGTTGAGATTCATCCCGCCACCGAGAGAGTTGATAAGTTGTTTTCTCTTCTCGCCAAAACCGGATTTGACTATGCGAAAGAACAGCTTAGGGTCGACATCAAAAATTGGCTTCTTATAAACTTTTATCCTAAGAATAGCTGAATCTACCTTGGGTGCCGGGAAAAAAGAAGTTCTGGGAACGACAGAAATAATCTCCGGATCAGCGTAAAATTGAACCGAAACAGAGAGGATACTCATTCTCGACGGCTTGGCCGCAATCCTTTCGGCTACTTCTCTCTGAACTAAGAGGACCATTTCTTCCGGCTTGTTATCTGCCTCCAGAAACTTTCTTATAACCGGTGAAGTGATGTAGTATGGAAGGTTTGAGACAATTTTGTAATTCTCCAGCTTGTTTGTATCAAATTTCAAGATATCTTGGTTTTCAATCACTAGATTACAGTGTTTGATACAAGAAGTTTTGACGACAGAAAGCATCGCCGTATCAAGCTCGACAGCAATGACCTTGCCGGCTCGTTTACAGAGTTCTCTGGTCAAGATACCCATACCCGGGCCTATCTCCAAAACCGTTTCATTAGGATTTAATCTGGCTGTCTCGACAATCTTATCAAGTGCTTTTTCATCAATTAGAAAGTGTTGCCCAAGGTCTTTTTTGGTATGAGCACCAAAAGCTTTCAAGGTTTTTTTGATATTAGTAATATCGGTCAAATTCAAATGAGGCCTTTCCTTTGGCCTCATTATACTTGAACGTGCTTAATTTATGAATAAGTTTATTCTACCAACTGAACCGAAACGGCAGGGATGTATCCACCTGATAGGGTGCCACCAATAGCCTGAAAAGGCTCCGTCCCCATGTCCAGTAAAGGGCCGTTGAATGGACCAGAGCCTATAATTCTAACTTTAACTTGTTTGCCATTCGCTAAGTTGGTCACTATAAGATAACGTCCGGTCATTCCCTTGTAAAAAGAAGTAACCATACCGTCATAATAGCCAAAGTTAGCTCGCCCCTTGATTATACCCGAAGAAACAATCTTGTTCTTTTTTGGCACGATGACGCTAGAACTAATAACCGACCTAGAAACCTCTACTCCGTTTTTGTAAACAACATGATAAGTTTTTTGAACGGTTCCGTTTACCCCTGCTTGAGTAACTTGACTTTCGCCAAATGGTAAATTGTAGCTTCCCTGATAAACAGTTTCATACGGAACCACTTCGGTAGCCGTTTCGTCAAATTCATTGATCCTAGTGATAATAATCCGCTGTCCTAGACTGAGAGTTTTTCCTGCCCCTGGCTCAATGATATCCTGAGGCCCTAAAGTTATGTCGGTACCCTCTATCACCTCCAAAGGGTCTGCTAACCAGCTTCTGGCAACCTTTTCCGCTCCGTCAACCTCTATTATATAAACCGGAGCTCTCTCTATCTTTATTTTTTGGCCGACAGCGTTTTCGTCAGCCGGATCCAAGATTAAGTTGGAACTGATTTTGTCTTCCGGGAAATATTCAATGCCAAGTTGTTTTAATATGTCTGTTTCGTTTGTATAGGCAGAATAAGCCAAGCGTTCTTGGTTGTTGTCCGAGATTAAGACTGGCAAGGCTCTGGTAACCGCAACCTCAATCTTGCCTCCATTGACAAGCGCATCAAGAGAAGGAGCGGCGATGTCGTATTCCTGTAATGAAATACCACCTTGTTCTAACGCCCCTCTAACCGTATTTTGGGTTGCGACAAAACTTTTTGTCTTGCCGTCATAAGTTACCTTAACTTGAGTTGGAACGGCTCCAATTACTTTCTCCCCCAAGGCGACTGTTGAGGAAGAAAAAATAGCAAAAATAAGCAATAGAAAAAATAAAGTAAACGAGACGTGTTTGTATTTGAGATATAGATAGTGGACTGTACTAAAAAAGTTTTTTATTAAATCAAATTTATCCATTAGCCCGACTTATGATACAAAAGTTATTGTAGGCTTTTTGGGGATCGGATGTCAAATCGACACAAGAAAAGTTGAAGGTGTTGAATCGTTGAAAGCACTGAGACTCTTCTTTTCGTCACTCCGGACTCAAGACGGGGCCCCATTGGGGCTTGAACGACTCGAGTATTCCTAACCTTTCTTCTTCAATTTAGCATAGGTTAATGATAGCCACTTTCGGCCATGCTCTTCACCAAAATCAATTTTGAGATCATCGTCATCCATATCAATGACTTTACCCTCACCAAATTCTTCGTGAACGATTTTGTCACCAATCTTAAAGTAACCGCCGATTCTTTCTTCTTCAATTTTTTCTTCCCTATAAGAACTATCAGCGATTTTCTGATAGCTCGTTATCAGGTGATCCGGGATATCGGCCAAAAAGCGGCTTGGTGAATTGGTATGAATGCCACCGTAAAGCATCCGCTTCTCGGCTAGAGTCAGGTAGACTCTTTCTTTGGCTCTAGTGATACCGACATAGCAAAGACGGCGTTCTTCCTCTAGTTGCTCTTGGTCAAAGAAACTATTTGAATGTGGAAAGAGATTTTCTTCCATCCCCAGGATAAAGACGACTCGAAACTCTAGCCCTTTGGCAGCATGCAGCGTCATGAGGGTCAAGGCTTTTTCGTCAGGGTTCCAGTTGTCGATATCGGCAACCAGAGCGATCTCCTCCAAAAAGCCTTCCAGGTTTGACTCCTCGTCATGAACGGCAATATAGTCTTCGGCAACAGAGAGAAGCTCTTTGACGTTTTCTAGCCTTTCTTCCCCAT
>CAYYEV010000007.1:344-12519 GCA_964471065.1 uncultured Candidatus Saccharibacteria bacterium | reverse complement strand
GTAGCCGCTCTTTCTGAGAACGACTTCGATCAGCCCAGAAAGGGGTTCTGACTCTTTGGCTCGCCTAAAAGCAGTCAAAATTCTGGCAAATTCTACTAAGCTAGCCGTGACTCTAGGGCTTAAACCTAAGTTGTCTGCCTGCTCTAGGGCCTGAGAAATAGACAAATTTTCTTTACGCCCAAAATCTATTACTTTCTTAAGTGAGACAGCACCGATGCCCCTGGCCGGGACGTTGATAATTCGCTCAAAGGCAACCCAATCATCGTCAGAATTTATAACTCGCAGATAAGCGAGGAGGTCTTTGATCTCTTTTCTCTCATAAAATCTGACTCCCCCAACAATCCGATATGGGATATTGAAGCGGATTAGCTCCGTTTCCATTGCCCGGGATTGAGCATTTGTCCGGTACAAAACGACCATCTCATTTAGTTTTAGTTTTTCTTCCCGGACCAGGCGGCCGCTTTCTTGGATAACAAACTTGGCTTCTTCCTGTTCGTTGTAGAGTTCGGCTACGACAATCGGCAAACCGGTATCGTTTTCGGTCCAAAGCTTTTTCTCACTCCGTTTTTCATTCTTGGAGATAACCCGGTGAGCCGCATCAATAATTGCTTTGGTGTTACGGTAATTCTGCTCTAATTTGACAATTTTTGCCTCCGGATAGTCATGTTCAAAGTCCAAAATGTTTTGAAAATTCGCCCCTCGCCAGGAATAAATCGATTGCCAGTCGTCTCCAACTACGCAAAGGTTACGGTTTTTGGCTGCCAGAAGCTTCACAAACATATATTGAGCCTGGTTGGTATCCTGATATTCATCGATATGGATATACTGCCAAAGATTTTGATATTTTGCCAAAACTTCTGGAAACTTCTGGAAAAGTTTAACCGTCTCAAAAAGCAAATCATCAAAATCCAAAGCATTATTTTTCTTTAGGTTTTCCTGATAGACAGGGTAGACTTTGGCCACCAGTTCTTGGAAATAACCACTGGCCAACTCGGCATATTTTTCCGGAGTCATTAATTCATTTTTAGCGCTGGAGATATATGATTTGATACCCTGAGGTGAAGCTTTCTTATCGGCAATCTGCAAACTAGCCAGTGTTTGCTTGATCGCCGAGATACTATCTGATTCGTCATAGATATTGAAAGACCGCTTAAAGCCGAGGCAGTGCCCATCTTCACGCAAAATTCGGGCGCAGATAGAATGAAACGTCCCCATTGTTGGAAAATTCCGAGAAAAGAGCACGTTATTGCTTCTTTTCTCGAGCGGATTACCACCGAGAAGAGCGACTATTCGCTCGGTCATTTCTTTGGCGGCTTTGTTGGTAAAAGTGACGGCCAGGATTGAGTCAGGCGAGGTATTCTTTTCACGAATAAGGTAAGCAATCCGGTGTGTTAAAGCTTTAGTTTTGCCACTGCCCGCTCCGGCCAAAATTAAAACCGGCCCTTTCATCGTCAGGACCGCTTCTTTCTGTTTCTCGTTTAAACCCGATAATATCCCGCTCATATCGGGTAATATTATACCGAACTGAAATGGAGATTAGTAGTAGACAAGTAACAAAAAACCGGATTTTCATCCGGTTTTTTGTTTATCTCTTTGGCAAAAGATTTAATGGATTTTTGACGTTTTGATTGACCCATAGAGTTGGACCGATGCCAAAGTGAAGATGAACATCTGTCGTCAAGCCGGTACTGCCCATCTCACCGATTTTTTGACCGGCACTGATAGTTCGACCAACTTTTGTATTAACCTTTGAAAGATGAGCGTAGATGGAATAAAGCCCATTTGAGTGTTTGATAACAACATAATTGCCATATCCGCCGCCACAATTTGATCTTGAGGCAGTACAAGCACCGTTAGTGGCAACGACCTTACCGTCTCTAGCGGCAACAATCTTTGTCCCCTTGCTGTTTTTGATATCGATACCTTGATGCATCCTATAAACACCGGTAACAGGCTGAACTCTCATCCCAACTTTAGAAGTAATTGTCCCTGTTGTTGGCCAGACCCAACCGGTTTCCTGTTTTTTGACCTTGATGGTAACTTTCTTGGAAGCACAAGGTTTGCCAGCCTTAAAATCTGCTTCAGAGGCATACCCATAAACAGTAGCTGTATAAGTGCCGACTTTGTCATAAGTATGAGTATAGCTCAGCCTACTACCCGAAGCAGAAGCATGTGGTTTACTTTTTGGGTCACCAAATGACCAATGATAGAAACGAACATTTTTATCATTCTGGTGAACAAAAGTTACCTTATTTTTGGCATAAGCAGAGCTTACCTTGATTTTGCCCAGCTTACAAACACCATTTGAAGTATCACCTGTCTCAATGGCGTTTTCTAGTTTCACTGATTCTGGGGCAAGCGTACTAGTCGTAGCTGCCAAAGGCGTCCCTGTCGCTACTGGTTGATCTGTTTTGACAAACTTAATAGATTTCAAAATCTTAGTTGCCCCACCAGAAACAACAGTAGTGACGGTTGTAATCTTTTTGACAAATGACTGCTGGACAACCGGTTTCGACTGAGCCGGATTTGCTGCAGTAGGAACAACTGGCGCAGGGGCAGGAGTGGCTCCCGCGGCTACCTCTGCTGGGTCAACAGCTGGAGCAGTCTCTTCGTCCTTATTTTCCGGTAAAGTTTCTTCTGCAACCGGTTGATTGTCTTCTGGCTCTTCTACTTTATTCCCATTAGAGACTGCCGGAATCAGGGTCGTAAAAAGAAAAATCAAAAAAGTCGCCGAGATAGCCAAGAGGAAAAATTTGGCCGGCGTTAGATTTGAAAACCAATCAGTTAATCGGTTCATAATAGCCTCAAACTTATGTTAGGCTATGATTATAATATAGAAAATCTATTTTGTCAAGTATATATTTAGTCTTTGACTCGAATGGCCATTTCCGGACAGATGCTTTCGCACTTTTTGCACTGGATGCATTTTTCAATATCGCATTTAATGGTTTCTTTGGCGAAGTGGCCAAGAACGCTATTGTCTTCCGATAGACACTTTACCGGACAAACAGCAATGCACAAACCGCAACTTTTGCACTGCTCTGGAAACTGAGTCCAAGTCTTATCCTTATATTCGAATGTTTTTACTTCCTTTTTCATTGTTTTTTGAATTACTTTATTGCTTTTTTGATGCAGGAGTTCCTTCGTCCGCCTTCGGCGGACTCAGGATGACGGGGGTGGTGTTTTTACTTCCTTCTTCATAACCTTATACACTTTATAGACTTTATACACTTTTCACTATTTATACGCTTCTTTCGCCAACTTCTCTCCCCAGTCCAAGGCTTTGCTGTTTAAATGCTTAAACTGAGGTCTCTTTTTATATTTATCGGCAAAATATTTTTTTAATTCAGCCTCGACAGTGTCATTTTTTATCATCCCAAGTTCTGCCAGAATCGCCCCAAGCAAAATGACATTAAAGACTTTTGCCTCCAGCTTTTGAGTAGCGATAGAAGTCGCCGAAATCGGCAGTTTTTCGGCATAGAGACTAGCCAAGCTAGCTTTGTCTATTTGATCAGAATCATAAATAAGCAGAGTTGTATCACCGATATATTGCTTCGTCCTTTCGATCCCCCGCTCGCACATAAGAAGAAGGATATCAGCTTTGGCAAACTTAGGAAAACCGATAACTCCTCTGCCCAACTGGACAAAGCCTAGAGAGACGCCACCCCTTTGCTCGACACCATAGTTTGGCATAAAAGCAACGTTGAGGCCTGAGGCAAAAGCGGAATTAACCAAAATATGAGCGATACTTTGAACTCCTTGCCCACCTTCTCCAGCAATGATGATTTTCACTAGGTTATCTTTACTCATGAATAACTCCTAGCTTGTAAGTCTTCTCCATTTTTTCGACCATTTCTATCGTCTCTTTGGCATCGGTTTTCCAGTTCGTTGGGCAGAAAGAAAGGATCTCGACAAAGGAAAAATGGCCGGCAATTTGTCTCTCCACTGCTTGCTTCAGCATTTGTTTCATTTGAGGAATATTGAGGACGCTGCCCCTGGCCAGGTAAACTTTATCGCCGGCAACTTCAGCTACTAGTTCTGGACCAAATATAGGCTTCGGGTAAGTAAATTTACCTTCTGGCGAAGAATCGGTCGCTTGCCCGGGTAAAGTCGTCGGCCCAAGCTGTCCTCCGGTCATAGCATAAAGAGTGTTATTGATACCGACAATAGTAACCGGCTCATTTCGGTGGGCAGTATGGAGCAGACTCTGGAGACCAATGGCATAAAGACCGCCGTCACCGGCAATACCGATGGTTACACTTTCTTTATTGCCTCTTTTGTAGCCTGCCGCTAGAGGTGTGACCCGGCCATGATGAGTCTGAACTGTGTCTAAGTCAAAATAATCCCAAGCCAGGAGATTGCAACCGATGTCTAAAGTCATAACTGTTTTGGGAGCAATTTCCAGCTCGTCAATTATCTGGCCAAGGGTTTTAAGGACAATACCATAACCGCAACCAGGACAAAAATTACTTGGTTTGGACTCTTTATTAAGACAAATTGGATATCTTGGTTTTATTTTTTCCATATTTTTGTCACCTTTTCTTCAATCTCTTCCGGTGTTATCCCCTCTGCCGGCTTGTAAAGTCTCTCAAAGTCAGCGTCGGTCGCCTGGGCCAAGGTCTCTCTGACAATCCGGCCAAATTGGCCTCCACTTGATTCGGCAATCAAGATTTTATCGGCTTTTCTGACAGCCTGGACGGCCGCTTTATCATCAAATGGTCGCATCGTGATTGGCCGGAAAAGACCAGCCGGAATGCCAGTCTTCCTGAGATTGGCAACGGCAACCTTGGCGGCAAAGCCAACCGTTCCCCAAGCCATAACGATTACTCTAGCATTTTCGGTCATAAATGATTCTGACTCCACAACTTCTTTGCTCATGGTTGCATATTTGGAAAATAAATCTTTCAAATGATCTGCCAACTCATCTTCTCTCGAAAAACAATTTCGAAGTTGCTTCCTCTCACCATGGAGAAAATATGGTTCAGCCTTTTCTTGGGACAAAACTTTGGTTGTATCGACCGGACTTAAAGTTTTCGTTAAGTAGCCGTCACCAAGAATGATTGTCGGAAACCGATATTTCCAGGCAACTTTAAAGGCTTTTTGAGTTATCAAAAAGAGTTCCTGGATATTGCTGGGGGCATAGACAATCCTGAGTCCTTCACTATTGCCACCATATCGAGCTAAGTTTAGTTCCTGCTGTGAGTAGATAACCGTTCCTGTAGACGGTCCACCTCTCTGACCGACATACATAACAAAAGGTAAGGCTAGCGTCTCTGCTAAGACAAAAGGATCTTGAATCAAGACATGGCCAACACCGGCTGTGACCGTCCAAGCTTTTTTGCCAGCCAGAATTCCTCCAATCACCGCCATCCCAGCCGAAGTCTCATCTTCGGTTTGTAAGAACTCTAGTTTTGAATTTTTTGCTGCCTCTTTTGCCCAACCGCTCATAATTTCGGTCGAAGGAGTTATCGGGTAGCCAGCAAAATAATCAGCGCCAGCTGCTAAAGCAGCTCTGACGACAACATCATTTCCGGTCAAAAGTTCTAATTTTTTCGGCAATTTTGGCTCCCCTGCCCTGCGCCTTACATGGTGCAGGGCCGATTCAATAACCTAACAACTAAATAACTATTTTGTAATTAAATTCAATTCTAAATTCTATATTCTGCTTATCTTCTTTAATACACTTTACAAATCCCAGACGGAATCCCGTAGGGACTTTTTACTAGGACGAGGCTTCCCTGTTGTATTTTATCAGCTTTCCCTTTCCCCGAATATAACTTTGGCGTCTAGAGCTAAGATTCCTTTCCCGGTACTATCAAGACGGATAGGATTGACATCAACTTCGGCAATTTCCGGAAAATCAAGCATCATTTTTGACAAACCAGAGATAGCCCGAGCGATAGCTTCAAGGTCAAACTTATCACCATTCCTGTAGCCGGAAAGAAGCCGGTACGATTTGATTTCTTTTATCATCTCTAAGGCTTCCTCTATACTGACCGGGGCTAATCGAATCCGAAAATCCCGGAAAACTTCAATATATATCCCACCTAAACCAAAAATGACAAAAGGGCCAAAGACAGGGTCCCTTTTCGCTCCGATTGCCACTTCGATACTTGATCTGACCATCCGATAAACCGTTACCCCCAAGATATTTGCTTTAGAATAATGTTTTTTGGCATTGGTTAAGATTTTATCGTAAGCTGCTCTTAGCTCTTCTTCGCTGTTGATATTCAAACGAACTGCTCCGGCTTCCGTCTTGTGTAAAATGTCAGGTGATGTAACCTTAAGGACAACCGGATAGCCAATTTTTTCGGCTACTTTTACTGCCTCATCAGCATTGGCCGTCAGCTTTGATTCAGCCATCGGTATTCTGTAGGCAGCCAGAAGCTTGGCCATGTCGGTATCATTTAGGCTGTGGCCTCTTTTTAGGACCTTTTCTGCCGCTTTTTTGATGCCAGCGGTATAGTTTGCTGATTTTTCTTTTCGGCGCTTGAAGGCCATATAACGAGCCAGATGGCCTAAAGCGTTAACTGCTCCTTCCGGATAAGTAAAGGTAGGGATCTTGACCTCAGCTAAAAGTTTGGCTGCCAAGTCAAAACTTTGGCCACCGAGAAGAACCACAACGGTTTTGTTGTCTTTTAGCTCTACTAGTGCTTTGGCAATGCCCTCAATGTCCGTATTGGCTTGCGGTGTAATCATAACAATCTTTAGTTCCGGAATATCACCCTTGCTCTCTTTTAGTTTCTCAAGGACTGCCCGGAAACTTTCACTGGTCGCATCTCCCTGCAAATCCAACGGATTTGTAACTGAGATCCGACTTGGCAAGCCTTTCTTCAAGGCTTCTTTTTGCTTCTCATTAAATTCGAAGAAATCCAAACCAATTTCTTGCGAAATCGCATCTGTTGCCATCACCGCCGGCCCGCCGGCATTAGTGACAACCAAAACTTTGTTATTTACGGGTAGTTTTATCTCGGAGAAGACCATACTTAGTTCAAAGAGTTCGCCCAAAGATTTGGCCTCGACAATCCCGGCTTCACGGAAAGCTTCCGACATCACCAAATTATCAGCAGCTAGGGCTGCCGTATGAGATCTAGCTGCCTCCTGGCCTCTTTCGCTCTGCCCTGATTTGACTAAAATAAATGGCTTTTCTTTCGACATTTTCTTTGCGATCTTGATAAAATTCGAACCATCGGTAATTGATTCCAGATAGCCTAAAACAACTTCCGTATTTTCGTTCCGAAGAAAGCTTTCCAGGAAATCATTTTCGGCCAAGTCAACTTTGTTACCCATACTGACAAAATGAGAAAAACCAATCCCCTTTTTGTTGGCCCAGTCTAGAATGGCAGTGCAAGTTGCTCCGCTTTGCGAGATGACGGCAATATTCTTTTTCTCGGGCATATTGAGAGAAAAAGAGGCATTTAGCCGGTTGACCGGGCTAATCACTCCCAGGCAGTTTGGCCCAAGCAGTCGAATGCCATATCTTTTGGCTACTTTTTCTAATTCTATTTGAAGCAACTCGCCGGTTTTCCCTATTTCAGCGAAACCAGCTGAGATGATAATAGCTGCTTTGATCTTTTTCTGACCACACTCTTTTAAGGCATCACCGGCAGAAGCGGCCGGGATAGCGATGATAGCCAAGTCAATATTTTGACTGACGGTTAAAACGCTGTGGTAGCACCTCAGCCCCAAGATATTTTCTTCATTTAAATTGATTGGGTAAATCCGGCCTAAATATTGGCCATCAAGAAGGTTTTTGACAATACTAAAACCGATTTTCCCCGGCTTTGCTGATGCTCCGATAATTGCGATTGACTTCGGTTTGAAGAAATCGTTTCCGACCAATTCCCCTCCATATTAGCTCTTGGCTATTAGCTTTTCGCTATTGGCCTTTTTATTTGTTAGTAATTTTTCTAAAAGCAAACGGCGAATAGCCAATAGCTTAATCTTCTACCCCTGGGCGTCCTGTCCCCCGTTTGGTTGAGCTTCCGGTTGAGAAGGCGCCGGAGTTGGCACGACCGGTTCTTCGACCGGAGGAGTAACAACCGGGGCTGTTTCTACTTCTTCTGTCGGGACAGTACTTTCAGGAGGAGCTGCAATCGTTTCTGGTAATTCAAGCGGTGCTGGAGCTTGATTGAGCTGATCTAGCTTTTTGTTTAAGCTAGATAGATTGTCCCTTTTCTGGTTGAGGTCGTTGTTGCCGATATAGCCAGAAATAAAATACGAAGCCAAGCCACAAATAACAATAACTGCAACCAATCCGGTCAAAACCAAAAGCACTTTCGACCAGGCAATTGGTTCTTTCTGCGGTGAGGAAGATAAAGACCCGAGATCTCTCGTAGGAGCCGTTTGATAACTAGGTTTTGAAATTGGTTGAGTTTCTTCGGAAGGAGCAACCTGAGCAAAAGGAGTGGCAGAAGGTGCATTTGGGTTTGGCTCTGGCGGTGTATATGCCGGTGGGATCACCGGTATTTCCGGTGCCTTTTGACCTGCTTGAGAAGAATTTACCTGAGACTCTGCTTCTTTGTGTTTGGCTGCTAAGTTGACATTAACCTCATCCGGCCTATTGAAACCACTATAGAAGTGGTTTTGATTACCAGTTGAATCGTTATTTGGGGTTGGATTGATTGTATCTACCATTTTTATAAACCAAAGGTATTAGCCATTTTTAACAAATCTTCGCTATAACCACCGCTTTCTCCTAATATAAAGGTTTTTCCGCCAAGAGAAAATACTATATCGGTCATTTGAGTATTGGATGAAGTCGAAGTATAGGTATATTTCGTCCCGGCCGTGCCGGCTATTGTTATTTTTTCTGCGACAACGCCGCTGATACTTGAATAATTTTTACTGATTTCAGCCAACGGCCGGTTGTTGACCTGCACCGTAATTGGCGCGATAAATTCACTTCCTTGGGGAATTGTCGCTGGCAAATCCTGATTACTAAAAGCAACTAAGGACAAAACGCCGCTACCCGCATTGGCGCCGTAATCTTTGAATTTCCAGCCAAGAGGATATTTGATTTTGTAACCCTGGGTACTGTTTATGTATTGAGACCAGCCTTTGGCCGGGTCTTCTGCCGGAGCAGAAACTGTCGTGTATTCTTTAGCAATCCAGCCGGTTTTACCGTTATAAGTTACCTTATACCAACCATCAAGTTCTTCGGTCGCTTCTAGTTGAGTTTTGTTTGGAATCAGAGCCAATCTTTCTGATTTGGCGTCTCGGTCTTTCCTTAAGGACAAACCACCATCAGCGTTGACAAAGATGGCCGTTGATTTTTTGAGCGGCCGGTCACCGGTTTCGACTTTGATTGCTTGTTCTCCTCCGGCTTCCGACCGATAACTGCTTATCTTGTAGATACCAAAAATGATGAAAAACAAAGCTAAAGCCAAGACGACGCTCAAGATAATTTTTTTTCTTTTACTGTTTGGTGTTTTTAGTTTTTTCGATCTTTTCAAATTACGAGAAAGCATTTATTCCACTCCTTGGATCTCGCTAATTTTCCAGACGTTTTCTTCTTTTATCAAGCTAAAAGTTTTTTCAAAAGGACTATCTTCGTCAGGCCAAAAACCGTTTATATTTACGGTAGCCGTACCCTCCATCACTTCTTGAGTTGTTTCTTGGATGCTTATTTTGTCAAATTCCTTATCAAAACCGGACAAGACAAAAGGATCCTTTGTCGCAAGCTCTTTCGTCAGGTAGAGTTTTGCTTTTTCGCTGGAGCTGTTTTTGACTTCATTGATAAAATTTTTGACGACATCGCTTGGGACATAACCTTGGTCATCTTTCATCTCTTCAATTTTGGCAATTTCTGCTTCGGTCGTGGTGATTTCCTGGTCAATTTTGGCTCTCTCTTCTTTGTACTTATCGTTTTGCCAGAACCAGATACCCAAGGCGGCAGCAACCGCCAAAAAAAGCGAGCTAACAAGTAGAATGATGACAAATTTTTTATTCATTATGACCCCGTAATTGTAGTTATACCGGAAAAAGTATTCCGGTCAACTGTTAGAGGTTTAGACTCTCCGGTCTTTGTCCCATTTGAAACCAAATAAACCATATAAGTTGCCTTCGTCTCTGCCGCTGCCATTATATCAACGGCTAAACCGCCATGACCGGCATAAGACTTATTGGTCACGACCGGCTTCCAGGAAACGGCACATTTGTTAGCCGTATAATTCGAACATTTCTCTACCGTATAATTTCCGGAAGAACCGTAGAGGGTCAGAAGAATCGTCCCGTCAGAAGATTTGATTGCCTGAAGAGAGATACCTTCCAAGCTGCCGATAGCATTAATCTTGGGGACCATATTTACTGCCTGAGGTGTATCAACTTTTTGATTTTGCTGTGCTTTTTCCTTTGCTTCCAGGTTTTCTTCAATCTGTTTTTCCTCAGCAGTTTTGTTGCCATCAGAAGTCGAATCGTTCAGACTTTCGCCGTTTTTGACCGATAGCAGGTAACCACCCCCGCCTAGAGCAATAATCCCGGCAGCGATGATGCCGACGACAAAAATCTTTTTCTTATCTTTGAAAAATCTCTTTTTTGTTTTTTTCATACGTCCTCACTTTCAATTTTAGCACGAAGTGCATCAAAATTCATCAAGCCCTCTTGGGCCCCGACACTTTGAATGACACTGGCTGAATTGTGGGCCGCCATCTTCATCGCAAAAGGGATGCTACAACCAAGAAATCTAGCTGCGATAAAAGTTGCTCCATAAGCGTCACCGGCCCCGGTCGTCTCAACCACCTTGGCATCATAGGCCGGTTGATGGTAGATTTCGCTGTTGTGATTATAGGCATAGCTTCCGTCTTCTCCGTCCGTGACAACGATAATCCCCTTGGCCATTTCTGCCAACTCCTTGAGCAATTTCTTCATATCATGGACTTCCAAACGATTATTTTTACTAAGAACCAACTTCATCGCTTCTTCGCGGTTTAGAATCAAGGTATCGGTAAACTCGAGAAAATTCTTTAAGTCATGATAACCTTGTTCAAGCTGTTCGCTGCCGGGATTCCAGGCGATGCAGATGTTGTGAGCCGAAGCATAGGCAAAGAGCTCAGGAATAATGTCGGCTGACTCGCCGGTCAGGGATGAGAGATAAAACCATTTTGTTTTGATCTGGCGCCAATCATGGACAGCCAAGTGGTTATTTGCGCCCCGGTATAGAAACATCGTATGGTCTTTGCCCGGGACTCCAACAATGATGGAAAGAGCGGTATGGTATTCTCTATTTCTCATAACATGGTTGGTATCAACACCGGCGCTCTTTAGATCTTCCATCAGCAAGCTACCCGTTCCCTCTGCCCCAATACTAAGAATAGTTGAAACCTTTAGCCCCAGATGGGCAAAACAAACGGCCGTATTGGTCCCGCCGCCGCCATAAGTAAATTCCGCCGTTTCCGGGATTATTTTTGATCCGTATTCAAAGGCAATTAATTTTTTGGCATGTGAACCACGATTATGCAAAATTTTCCCTTTTTCCGTCATAAAAAAGACATCTCTGGATGCACCGCCGATTGTGACACAGTCAAACATTTAGACTCCTAATGCTTTAACAAACTTAATTCTGTTACTTCTTTTGGCTTGTCCAAGCCCATTATATCAATAATTGTCGGGGTAACGTTCGAAAGTTTTGCCTCCGAACTCGCTCGCAATCTGTAACCGGAATCATTAATCAAAATAAAAGGAACCTTGTTCGTCGTGTGAGAAGTGACCGGTTTACCGTCCGAATCAAGCATCTTTTCAGCATTGCCGTGGTCGGCCGTGACGATAATTTCATAATCTTTTTTCAAAGCTTCTTTTACTAACTCTCCTAAAGACTGATCGACTGCCTCAGCTGCTTTTATTGTTGCCGGAATGTTACCGGTGTGGCCGACCATATCGAGATTAGCATAGTTGATGACAATAAAATCATAATCGCCAAGTTTTTTGACCAAACTTGAGGTTATCTCTTTTGCGCTCATTTCCGGCTTCAAATCATAAGTGGCTACTTTTGGTGAAGGGATGAGAGTACGGCTCTCGCCAAAGAAAGGTTTTTCCCGGCCACCGTTAAAAAAATAAGTGACATGGGCATACTTTTCCGTTTCGGCAATATGAAATTGTCTCATATTATGTTTGGAGATTATTTCCGTCATTCTGTTTTCGACAATGTTCTCCGGAAAAGCAATGCCTTAAATAATCT
>CAYYEV010000007.1:0-334 GCA_964471065.1 uncultured Candidatus Saccharibacteria bacterium | reverse complement strand
TTTACCGGTAAATCTTTCTCATACTCGGTCATAGTGACAAAATAAATATCTTTTAGAGTTTTGGCCCGTTTGAAATCGTCGAACTTTGAACTAACAATTGCTTCCGAAAGTTGTCTGGGACGATCTGTCCGAAGGTTAAAAAAGATAACAACGTCTTCGTCTTTGATCCTGCCTTCAGCCTCAACGATAATCGGTTTGATAAATTCATCGGTAACGCCTTTTTTATATGACTCCCGAATCGCTGCTTTAGCCTTTGCTCCCTTGCCTTTACCGCTGACCAAGGCATCGTAGGCAATCTTGGTTCTGTCCCAACGCTTGTCTCTCTCCATAGCAT
>CAYYEV010000006.1:23757-46032 GCA_964471065.1 uncultured Candidatus Saccharibacteria bacterium | reverse complement strand
GACTGATCAAATTGCCCAAACTAGCGATTTTCACAAGAGTGAAGTTTTAGATTATATTGTTTCCAAATTTGGCCGTTTTGTTACCGACAGCAATACTGTCGGCATCGGTTGTGCCATCCCAACTCCAATCATTGCCACCCGAAGCGGTGAAAATGACTGTGCCGGAGTTGTTTCTCAGATATTGGCTCCAGATTAATCCGGTGCGAGGATCCTGTTTATCGGTGCCGGGAATGCCGTCACCCAGGTCAACCCAGGCTATGGTATTGGTACAGTTGGTTGTCTGAGTAACCGGTGCGCCATAAGAGTCATGATACTGTTGAGTTGGGCAGGGTCCCGGGGCCGGATAAGTACCGGTTGCCTGTGTTCTGGAATTGCCGTTATAGGTTTTCCCGACTCGCACATCATTAGCTGTGGCATTTCCGGATGGCACCCATTTAGCCGCTGTTTTGATCTGGTTCCAGAGTGCGCCCCAGTCCGGCGTGTCGGTTGTCGTACCAAAACCAAGGTCAGCCAGTTCATTGGAAAGACTTTTTATTCTGGAGGTTACCCCAGGACCATTATCCGGGCTTTGCCCCGATTGTTCGGCTAGGATATCCGATTTAAAAAGAAAGACTGAAAATACAGAAAAAACAATCACAATAGAAACGATAATGATCGAATTCCGTCTGAATGAGATATTTTTGTTTTTTTTCATTTTATCCCTCGCGAGTTATTGCCTATTTATACCAATATAATACAACAAGCTGGCTGAAAAAAGAAATTTATTGCAACTATCGACCACCGATTCGAAAAACAAGACAAACTGCCTTACCCTGTCCCACCAGCCGCTTCGCTAGTTTAGATTAATTTTTTTGGTACCATTTTGTTTGATGATTTCATTTCGCTTTCTGATTCTTGTTATCTGTTAATTGATAACTACTGCCAACCTCGGTGTTGACTGGAATTCCGCTTGCACAGAGCCATTAAATTTAGAGAGCTTGGTGGAACGATTTTTAAAAGTGACGTGATGGGCAGTTATCTTTTCTTGCGGTTCTTTAAGCGTTCGACAATTTCTTTTTCCGCCCCGTTCTCGCTCGGGCGGTAGTAATTCTTATTCTTAATTTTGTCAGGTAAATAGTCCTGCTCGACGTAATGTCTGGGGAATTTGTGCGGATATTTGTAGTCCTTGCCGTGACCTAAATCTTTAGCGACCTTAGTCGGGGCGTTTTTCAAATGCTTAGGTACATCAAACAACTCATCATGGCGGACATCATAGAGTGCTTCGTCGATGGCCAGATAAGAGGCATTGGATTTGGGCGCGCTAGCGAGATAAGTGACGCATTGGGCAAGGTTGATCCGGCATTCCGGCAAGCCGATCCGCTCAACAGCCTGAAAAGTTGAGATGGCTAAGACTAAAGCCATCGGCGCGGCGTTGCCGATATCTTCGCTGGCGAAAATGACCATCCGACGGGCAATGAATTTCGGGTCTTCTCCCGCCTCTATCATCCTCGCCAGCCAGTAAACGGCGGCGTCCGGATCGCTCCCCCGCAATGATTTTATAAAAGCGGAGATGACATCGTAATGCTGGTCCCCTTTTTTGTAGCCGCCGATAAACCTTTTACTGACCGCTTCCTCGATTATTTTTTGAGTTAAAATCTTTTCCTTGGGGAACAAATTGACGGCAATTTCCAGGGCATTTAGAACATTCCTGGCATCGCCACCGGCTATCTTTGTTAGGTAATCTGTCGCTTTTTTGTCGATCGAAAGATTCTTTTTTCCTAGTCCCCGCTCTTTGTCTCTGATTGTTGCCTTTACTATTTTGGCCAAATCCTTGGCTTCCAATTTCTTGAGCTCAAAAAGGGTCGACCTGGACATTAGAGCGGAATTTATCTCAAAACCCGGGTTTTCTGTTGTCGCTCCGACCAAGACGATAGTACCATTTTCGATATGAGGTAAAAAGCCGTCTTGCTGTGATTTATTGAATCGATGAATCTCGTCGACAAAGAGAATCGTTTTTTTGTTGTAAAGCTGTTTTTTCTCTTTTGCCTCTTTTACCACCCGACGAAGATCATTCACACCACTAGTAACGGCGCTAAACTCTTCAAAATAGGAATCGGTTTTTGCGGCAACAATCCTGGCAATGGTCGTTTTGCCGGTCCCCGGTGGGCCCCAAAGAATGATTGATGAGAGCTTGTCATTTTCAATCATCTTGCGAAGAGGCTTATCTTTGCCGACCAGGTTCTCTTGGCCAAAAAATTGAGAAAAACTAACCGGCCTCATCCGGTCTGCCAGAGGCCTTTCCGAGTAACCATTTTGTTCAAACAGGTTTGACATGTTTAATTTTTAGTTCTTAATGTTTTTTGTTAACTGTTAATTGGACTTTGGCTTCGTCCAAGTGGCGTATTTGCAGTCAGGATATCTGGAACAACCCCAAAAAAGCTTACCTCTTTTGGTCCTTCTCTCAACTATCTCTCCTTTTCCACATTCCGGGCAGACAAGTCCGGTCGTCTTTGGCGGCAAAGGCCTAGTATTCTTACACTCGGGGAAACCGGTGCAAGCCAGAAATTCGCCGAAACGGCCGGTCTTTATAACCATCGGCTTGCCGCAAAGATCGCAAATTTCGTCAGTCTTCTTTTCTAGCTTAACTTTTTTGATCGTCTCTGTCCCCTTGTCCAAATCTGACTTGAAGGGGTGCCAAAATTCGCCGACTATCTCTTGCCACTTGGCTTTGTGATCGGCAATGTCGTCTAGCTCTTGCTCGACATGAGCCGTAAAGTCCACACTGACGACAAAAGGAAAATTATCAGTCAGAAGGTCGGTCACGACGAAGGCAATTTCTGTCGGAAAAAGACGTCTGTTCTCTACTCTGACATAGCCCCGATCCTGAATAGTCGAGATTGTCGGAGCATAAGTCGAAGGCCGACCGATACCATTTGCTTCCAACTCTTTGATCAGAGAAGCCTCAGAATAGCGTGGTGGCGGTTCGGTGAACTTCTGGTCACCGGAGACTTTTAAGAGATGACAAATATCACCGACGGCAAGGTTTGGCAAAATGCTTTTGTTCCCGTTATCAGTTTCTTTCCCTTCCTCACCCTCGATGTAGACACTCATAAAACCCGGGAATTTTATAGTCCGGCCGGCAGTGTGGAGATTGTATTCTCCTACCGCAATATCGACACTAGTTTGATCGTAGAGGCAATCAGCCATCTGACTGGCCAAAGCTCTTTTCCAGATAAGTTCATATAGTCGCAGTTGGTCCCTGGTCAAAAAGTCCTTTAAGCTTTCCGGCGTCTTGGCAAAAGAAGTTGGCCGGATTGCTTCATGAGCTTCCTGGGCCGCCTTGGCCTTGCGGTAGACTCTCGGCTTATCCGGGAGAAATTTCTTGCCAATTTCTTTTCCGATGTAGCTTCTGGCCTCACCAATGGCATGAGAAGACAGATTGGTTGAATCGGTACGCATATAGGTGATAAGACCAATCGATCCTTCGGAGCCAACCTCGACCCCCTCATAAAGTTGTTGTGCCAGCACCATTGTCTTTTTAGCGCCAAAGTAGAGCTTCCTGGCAGCGTCTTGTTGCAAGGTGGAAGTGATAAACGGCGGTGCCGGGGACCGTTTGACCGTCTTGGTTTCGGCTTTTGTCACCGGATAAGAACCGGGCTGAACTTCCTTTATAACTTTATCAGCCTCTTCTTTGGCTTTTATCTCTAAGGCTTTATTTTTATATTTATTAACTCTAGCCCTGAATTTTTCTTTGGTTTCTGCCTTTTCCAGATCAGCATTTATCTCCCAATATTCTTGGGGTTTGAAAGCTTCTATCTCTCTTTCCCGGTCGACAATTAATCTAACGGCGACGGACTGAACTCGTCCGGCCGAGAGACCCCTTAGGACCTTTTTCCAAAGCAAAGGGCTAAGCGAATATCCAACCAATCGATCCAGGACTCTCCTGGCCTGTTGGGCGTCAACTAAATCAAGATTGATTTCTCTCGGGTTTTTGACCGCACTCTGAATCGCTTCTTTGGTAATCTCGTGGAATTCGATCCTTTTGTACTGGTTTGGCTTCAAACCCAAAGCTTTGGCAACATGCCAAGAGATAGCTTCTCCTTCCCGGTCCGGATCTGTTGCCAGGATAACAAGACCGGCTGATTTGGCCGCTCCCTTGAGCTTAGTAATTGTTTTCTTGCTTTTGGTCGGGATAATGTACTTGGGCTCAAAATCTTTTTCTAAATCAATGCCCAGATCACTTTCCGGCAGATCCCGGACATGACCAAAGGTGGCCAGAACCGAATATCCTGGGCCGAGATACTTTTCAATTGTTTTCGCCTTGGCCGGCGATTCTACAATAACTAAATTATTCATAATCAACCACTAATGATAAAAGCAACGCTTGTGCTTGTCAATTGTTTAATCTGTAAGTAAGGCCTCCTAAATGTCTGACCTTTCCATTTATCTCCATAATAGTTAGGGCAGAACTTATCTTATCATGACTTAGCCCGGATTCTTTAATGATAAGGTCAATATGTCTGGGCTCGTCTTTTAGAAGATCAAAAATTATTTCCTCAGTCGGACTACCCGGAAAAAGTTTTCTCGTTGTCTTGACGATTTCCGGCTTCTTTAGTCCCAATTCATCATAGATGTCATCCACGCTTTCAACGAGATGAGCTCCCAGCTTGATTAAGCCGCTTGGACCGGAACTGTTGCGATTGTAAATGGAGCCGGGAACGGCAAAGACTTCCCTGTTTTGTTCGAGAGCGTCTTTGGCCGTAATGAGCGAACCCGAACCCTGACCGGCTTCTGTCACGACTAAGCCCTGGCTTAGGCCACTAATAATTCTGTTTCTGGCCGGGAAATTTTGTCTAGCCGGATGAGTGCCAATCGGATATTCGCTAATAATAGAACCACCACTTGCGAATTCGTTTGGCCAGCTGCTCATGCTTCTTGGGATAGATTGTGTCTAGACCGCAGCCTAAGACAGCGATAGTCTGACCGCCTGCGTCCAAAGCGGCTTCGTGAGCGATGGAGTCAATGCCTAAAGCCAGGCCGCTGACTATGCAAGTGCCGGAAGAAGCTAATTTGTAAGCAAGATCATAAGTAACTTGGCGGCCATAGTCAGTCGGCTTTCGGCTGCCGACAATACCAATAGTAAAAGCAGAAGAATCAAGCCTTCCTTTGTAATAGAGAAGTGTTGGCGGAGTATGAATTTCTTTAAGAAGCCTTGGATATCCAGGGCTGTTTAGAGTAATGATGCTGACGCCGTGGTTTTTAAGTTCAGCCACAATTTCATTCGGGTCATACTGACGGCAGATCAGAATTTGTTCAATTAATCTAGGAGACAAACCTAATTTTCTCAGGTTGGTCTCAGGCAAATTGAATATACTTTCTATATCGACTTTTGTCTCTAAGATTTGTTGGATTCCCACAGATCCTATTTTTATGTTTTTGCCTAAACAAAGCCAAAAACCAATGTCTTTTATTTTCTTGTCCACATTTACCTCGTAAAATACTTGACAAAAATCTCAAATAATGCTAGAATGGCTTGTCACTGAAAAAAGCTAGTTGTTTGGAGTATCCTATCAATGAGTAGTCTTAAACACCCTCCTTTAAGCGCTTACTTGTTGGTAGGGTTCTCCAGATAACCGCCGGCCAAAAGTGGGCCAGGTCAAATCGCAAGATAGTGTTGCTGGAGCTTTTTGAAACTTGATAAGGGGGCCCCTTTGGGGCTCCTTTATCATTTTGGCATATTAAGAAAATAAAAAACAAGTAGACTAATTGACTAAATAATTGAATAACAAAATAACTACTGATTCCTTTTTGTCCTAACCTAGTGTTGTTTCTAATACTTTTTTGATAATTTCCTCTAGTCGAGTTTGTTCTTCGGCTGTAAACCTTTGTAAGACAAAACTTTCGGTAGGGATATCTGAGCCGTTGGCGATGCCTAGTCTGACCCGGGCAATTTCCTTTGTGCCCAAGGCTTGGATAATTGACTCAACTCCCCTATGTCCGGCCGAACTGCTGCCGGCCGTTCGGATGTCACCGAAATTTAAATCTTTGTCATCGTAAACCAAAAGTAAATCCTCTTTTTCTATTTTGTAGAAATTGAGGATTTTTTGAACGGACACACCTGAATTATTCATAAAGGTTTGAGGTTTGGCCAAAAGAAGTTTTTCGTTGCCTGAAGTAATCTCGGCCATTTCCGCTTCTAGTTTTTTCTCTAATTTGAATTTGACGCCGTTTATCTCGGCCAGCTTATCTAGGACAATAAAGCCGAAATTATGGCGGGTCAACTTATATTCTTTGCCCGGGTTACCCAGACCGACGATTAGTTTCATAAATTAAGTATAAAGTTTAAAGTTTGTAAAGTCTATAAAGTGCGAATAATTATCAACCAACAATTATTAACTATCAATAAACAATAAAAATTGAATTTGATTCCCCGACGTCCCTACGGGATCCCGTCTGGGATTTATCCGCCTCTGGCAGAGACGGGCAGGCAGCTATTTCTTTTTGAAAGTGATACTTATCGGTGTTCCGTCGAAGTCCCAATGGTCCCTGATCCTGTTCTCCAGGTAGCGGGCATAAGAAAAGTGGATAAACTCAGGATGGTTCGAGAAGAAAACAAAAGTGGGCGGATTCACCTCTACTTGTGATATGTATTTGATATTGGGTAAGATATTCTTGGTCGCCGGCGGCGCTTTTTTTAAGATATCTTCTTGGAGCTTGGTGTTTAGCTCTGAGGTTGGGACTCGCTTAAATCTGCTTTGATGTGTCTCTAGAATGAGGTCAAATATCTTATGAATATTTTTGCCGGTCGTAGCCGAGGTGAAAACAACCGGAGCAAAAGAAAGGAAAGAAACTTTCTTGGCTAGCTTTTTCAAATAATCCTGCATATTGCCGTCCTCAACGGTATCCCATTTGTTGACGACCAAGACAATGCTTTTCTTGGCCTCCAGAGCATAGCCCAGAACATGGAGATCTTGAGCCGTGATGCCTTCGGTTGCATCAATCAAAACAAGAACGACAGTCGACCTTTCCATCGCTGTCAGAGAACGAAGAACAGAGTACTTTTCTATCTGTCCCGGCCTGTAGCCTTCGTCAGACTTGCCTACCCTTCCTTTCCTTCGGATGCCGGCCGTGTCTTGGAAAACAATTTGTTCTCCTTTGTAGTCAAAAGAAATCTTGGCGCTGTCTCTGGTCGTCCCGGCTCTTTCGGAGACAACTGCTCTTTCTTGTCCGATGAGTTTATTCAAAAGTGATGATTTGCCGACATTTGGCCGGCCGGCAATAGCGACGACGATACTGTCATTAAGGTCTTCTTTGGCCTTTGTCCGGCCAAGCTTGACTTGGGAAACAATCATATCCAAGAGGTCACCCGTCCCTTTGCCGCTAATGGCCGAAACCGGCACGATTTCCGTTGTTCCCAAACGATGAAATTCGCTCACAAAGCAAGAATCCTTGATATTGTCGCATTTGTTGGCAACGACGATGAAGGGTTTTCCTGACAGACGGATTTTTTTGATTGCTCCCAGGTCTTTGTCAGTGATGCCTGTTTTTGTGTCTACGATAAATAAAAGCAGAGCCGCTTCTAGGATGGCGGCCTCTATCTGTTCCTGGACTTCAATCTCAGCCTTTTCTGGCCTTTCTGGTTCTAAGCCGGCAGTGTCGACAAGCATAAAAGACTTGCCGTTCCACTCACACCGGCCGTAGAGACGGTCTCTGGTTGTTCCCGCCCAGTCAGCGGTAATGGCTTCTCGTTTGCCGATTAGGCGGTTGTAGAGCGTCGATTTACCGACATTGGCCCGGCCAACAATGGCAATAATTGGTAACATGGATTTAACTCTTAATTTTTAATCAAACCTAAATTAGTAATTCTAAAATTTGTCATTGAATTTGATTACAAACTACAAATTAAGAACTAAAAATTAGTTCTGCCATTTTACCACGAATAAACCGATTTAATCCAGTCTAAATATTTCCTGGTTTCTCCGAACCGGTCAGGCGAACCGATGATAACCGTCAAGATCTCATGACCACCATAAGAATTTAAGGAGATCAGGCACTCACCGGCACCCAAAGTGTAACCGGTTTTGACACCGATAAAACCGCTCTCCCCAAGCAGCAAATTGGTATTAGCGAGAAGAAGCGTCCGGCCACTAGCGGTAATAATGGTTGTCGATTTGGTTGAAATTATCTGGCGAAATTGATCATTGTTCAAAAGAATCCGTGATAAGGTGTATAGATCCTTGGCGCTGGAGTAGTTGTTTTGGCTGTCCCAGCCGACAACATTGGCATAATAAGTGTTGTCCAAACCTAGCTTTTTGGCCTCTAGATTCATCTTCTCGACAAACTTAGCTTGGCTTCCGGCATTACCAACGGCCAAAGTTTGAGCAGCATCACTGCCGGAGTTTATAAGCATCCCCTTTAGGAGGTTTTGGACAGTGACTTTTTCACCGGGATAAAGTCCGGCCTGGCTGTCACCTTCTCTTTTTTCAAGCGGCGGAACGACAAATATCTCCTCGAGCCCATTTTCCTTTAGGACGATATAGGCAGTCATTAGCTTGTTCAGACTGGCGACGGGAAAACGACTGTTTTCCTGTTCGGAGAGCAAGATTTGATTACTCCCAAGATCAGCGGCTAAACTCGCTTTAGCGACGGGTCTGTGACTAGTAGCCGTAGCTTTTGAAGGAACCGGGTTGACCTTTATCTCCCAGCTGGAAGAGCTGTTAATCTTTTCTTTCTTCGATTTTTCGGTTTCTTGATAAAGAGAGTCATAAAGACGGTTAACTTTTTCCGGGGCTTCGAGCCCGGGAAAAACTAAATTTACAATCAAGGCACTAGCTAAAAGTAATTTAAACATTTCTTTTTATCTCTTCTATCTCGCCTTTACTCAAGAGCCGGTGTTGACCAACCTTAAGGCTTCCTATTTTTAAGTTCGCGATTCGCCTTCTTTCTAAAGATATCACCTCTTTGCCAAAGAAGGCAATCAATCGCCTGATAATTCGTTTTTTGCCGGAATGGATGACAATTTTGTATTTATCCTTTGCTGTTTTTTCAAAAAGATCTACCTTCATAAGGCCATCGTCTAGGGTTACTCCTTCCCGGATTTGTCCGATTTCTTTGTCGGTCAGCCCAAGATTGGTTTGGACAAGATATTCTTTCGCCTTTTCATGTCTAGGATGAGTTAATTTTTCGGTCAAATCACCATCATTGGTCATAACGATAAGCCCGGTTGTCTCTCTATCTAGCCGCCCAACCGGCCAAACCGGTGGTTCATCTGGGACAAGCTCGGTGATGAGGTGTTTGGCATGAGGGTCAGATTTAGTTGTAGTATAGCCTCTTGGCTTATTTAAGAGATAGTAAACCAATTTTTTTGGGCTTACTACAGAACCACGGTGGACAACGATGTCTTCAGCCGGATTGATTTCCGTGGCGGCATCGGTCACTCTTCTACCATTAACAAGAATCTCTCCATCTGTAATAATTTTTTCTGAGTTGCGCCTAGACCCTAGGCCGGCTGAAGCCAGATATTTAGCTAGCCTCATCGGTTGTTTCTTCTTTAAACAGTTGCAGCTTGTCAAGCTTGGGAATATTTTCTTCGTTTAAAAGACCAAAATATTGAACGAATTCCATCGTTGTTCCGTAAAGGATTGGCCGGCCGATAGTTTCCTTTCTTCCGACTTCGGTAATAAGGCCGCGGATCATTAGATTTCGGATCGTTTGGTCGGTATTTACTCCCCGGACGTCTTCTATTTCCAGTCTGGTAATAGGCTGCTTGTAGGTAATAATGGCTAAGGTCTCCAGGGCAGCTTGAGACAGGTCGTGGCGCAGTTCTTCATTTAGGTATTTGCTGACAAATTCAGCGCAGTCAGGGGCAGTCACCAAAGAGACATACTCCCCCTTTCTTGAAAGACAAATCCCTCTTTTGTTATATTCATCGGCTAGTTCTTTTAGGGCACCCTGAACCTCTGTTACCATAAAGCCCGAGATTTTGGCCAACTCTTTGACGCTAACCGGCTTATCGGCAACAAAGAGGATGCTTTCAGTGATTTTTTTGGGATTCTTTTTCATGGGTTACATTTTACACTGTGAATAATAAAATCAGCAAAATTCTTGTCTTGTTTGACCTTAATTTCTTTTTGTTTGATCATCTCTAGGATAGCTAAAAAAGTGACGATAACCTCCGTTTTTGTCGTTTCCTTGGCAAAAAGTGATTTGAAGGAAACTCGCCCCTTCCCTAGCCGTGACAGAACGGCTTGCTTTTTATCTTCAATCGAAACTTTGACTCGCTCAACCGTTTTCTCCTCGGGTTTTTCCTTAAGTTGGGCCATGATATCAAGAAAAATTTGTCTCAAGATATCTCCGTCAAGCTCCCTTGGCGGCAAGAAGCTTACCATTGGCTGAAGCTTAACTCTTCTGGAAAATGACCTTTCGTTTTGGCCTAAGATATTTTTGAATGTCTCGGCCGCTTCTTTGTATTTTTGGTATTCGATTAGGCTTGCCTCAAGTTCGGCAATTTCTTTTTCATCTTCTTCGTTTCTGGCACTGGGTAAAAGTTGTTTTGATTTGATGTAAAGCAGTTTGGCAGCGATAACGACAAATTCTGAAATCTCATCATCTGTCTTTTTTATCTTTTCAATCTCTGCCAAGTAAGTATCGGTTATTTTGGACAAAGAAACCTCGCAAATATCAAGCTTCTCCCCTTCTATTAGTTGCAGCAAAAGATCGAGAGGACCTTCAAATTTTTCGAGTTCAACCGTGTACATTAGGGGCGCAACCTATTTATATCTCTGGGGAAGAGAGAACCTTTGCGGATGTTGTCTAAGCCCAAGAGTAAGGCGGTGAGCCTCTCTAGCCCGATGGCCAAGCCTCCATGGGGCGGCATACCGTATTTGAAGATGCTCAGGTAGTCGGCAAAATTAGTTGGATTCATTCCTCTCTTCTTCATTTTTGCCAGATAATCTTCATAAAGATGAAGCCTTTGTCCGCCGGTCGTTATCTCTAACCCCCGGAAAAGAAGATCGAAGCTTAAAGTCTCGGCTGGATTGGCCGGGTCCTCGTGAGTGTAAAAAGGCCGCTTCTCTGTCGGGTAGTGAGTCACAAAGATAAATTCGGAATCAAATTTCTTGGTCGCGTATTCACAGATTTGTTTTTCGTGTTTTGGCTCAAGGTCCGGTGCCCCCAGGCATTTCTCCCCGTATTCTTTCTCCAGGATTTTTTGAACTTCCTTGAGTTTAAGTTTGGGGATCTTTTTCGTTAGCTTGGGTATCTTTATCCCAAACATCTCAAACTCTGCCGAACAGTTTTTCTCTAGCCGGCTCAAAAGCGATTTAATAAAGCTCTCTTCCATCTCCATTATTTCTTCAAAGGAATCAATAAAACCCATTTCGAAGTCAAGGCTCATGTATTCATTCAAATGACGGGAGGTGTTATGTTTTTCGGCTCGAAACATATGAGAAGTTTCAAAAACCCGTTCGTAGACGCCAACCATGATTTGCTTGTACATCTGGGGGCTTTGGGACAGATAAGCTTTCTTTTTAAAATAATCAAGAGTAAACATTTCTGCTCCACCGGTCTCAACACCTGAAGAGACAATCTTTGGGCTATCGGATTCGATAAAACCGTTTTTGGTTAGATAGTCACGAAATTCGGCGATAATTTCGGCTTGAACTTTGAAGATGGCCCTCTGCTTTGGACTTCTTAGGGTAATTGGCCGGTTATCAAGCAAGGTATCTAAGTTGACGTTCATTTCCTTTTTGTTGATAGCAATCGGAATATCTTCCTTGACCGGTGAAATGATTTCTAGCTTTGTCACCCGAATTTCTGCTCCATGGGGCGCCCTGTCTTCCTTAACAACTTTGCCTGTCAGGGTAATGACGGTTTCGGTTGTTAAATCTTTTAGCTTAATATTCTCCGAGGCTTTTTCAATGACGGCTTGGGCCAAGCCGTTTTTGTCTCTGAGGACAAGGAAAGATATCCCGCCCAGTTTTCTTAGTTTATGAATCCAGCCTTGGAGAGTTACTTCTTTGCCAATAAATTTGTTTATTTCTGTTGTATAAACCCGCTTCATGGAAAAGCTCCTTAAGTTTTAGTCCATTATAGTCAAATTTGCCCCAAACGTAAACAAAAACCCGCTCTATGGAGCGGGTTTCAAATAGCTATAGAAATTATTTGCCGAGAACTGATTTGACCTTGTCAACGACGTCAGTTAGAGTGACTTGCGATTTGACCAGATATTCATCGGCGCCCAAGGTTTTACCTTTTTCAACATCGGCCGGCTGAGAAAGAGCGGTCATGATGATAATCTTAGCATTTTTGGTCTCTGGAGTAGTTCTTAGGATATCTAGGACATCGAAACCGCTGATCTTTGGCATCATGATATCAAGTAAAATTAAATCTGGCTTTTCTTTGACTGCAACGGTCAAAGCTTGTTCGCCATCAGAAGCAGTGGTGACTTCATAGCCTTCGGCTAAAAATCTGGTTGAGTAAATGTCACGCAAGGCCATGTCGTCTTCAACTAGTAATAATTTTGCCATTTTCGTTTCTCCCTACGGGGCCCCGTTTGGGGCTTATGCCGACAACGTCATCGGTGCTATCTTTTATATCTAAATAATAAACAACAAGACCTTCTTTAGTCAAGACTTCTGGGGATAGTAAAGTAAAATTTACTTCCTTTTCCGACCTGACTCTCAAGCCAGATTTGGCCACCGGACATCTCGACCAAAGATCTGGTGATAAAAAGACCGAGCCCGGTTCCGCCAGTTTCTCTGGTTGCCGAGTTATCAACCCGGTAAAACTTTTCAAAAATATGTTGCTGTCCTTCTGCGGGGATGCCAACGCCGGTATCCGAAACGCAGATGGTAGCAAAATCTTTGTCATAAGAGATGGTAATACTGACGCCACCATTCTCGGTATATTTAAGGCCATTTTCTATCAAATTGTAGAGAACCTCTTGAATTTTTTCCCTGTCGGCTGCAACATTTAATCCCCGGCCGATGGCCGTCTCTCCTTTTACTTCTTGATGTTCCACTTCATTGAGCTTGAGATAAAGTTTTTTGGTCTTAGCTATTGGCTGAAGAGCCTCGACCGCATCTTTGGCTAAATCATGAATACTAAAATTAGTAATGTTGAGCTGAATCTTAGCGTCTTCTATCTTGGTAATAGTCAAAAGGTTTTGAATCAAAGAAGACATCCCTAGGGCCGTATTGTGAGCTTTGTCCAGAAACTGGCTAGCCTTGTCATCTATCTTGCAGGTCCTGGCATCCTTGGCTAATGAGATATAGCCTTCTAGGGCAGTAATTGGTGTCCTCAGTTCGTGCGAAGCAGTAGAAACAAACTCGTTTCTCTGTCTTTCAATCTCCTTCCTTTGGGTAACGTCCCGAAAAACACAAATAGCTCCCTTGATGTTAGCATTGATGTCCAGGATCGGGGCATATGAACTTGAAAATTGAATATTTTTCGTCCCACGATGGCGGATAAAACAAATATCATCCCGAACGATGGATCCACCCTTTTTCCAAACCTCTAGAGCCGGACAACTGTTTTGGCAGATACTAGTGCCCTGTTCATCCTTTAGATTCATGACGGTCCAGCATTTGAGACCGATTGCCTCGGAAGCTTTCCAACCGGTCAGCTTCTCGGCAGCCGGGTTTAGCATTGTCAGGTTCCGTTCGAAATCAACCATATAAACACCGTCGGCAATTCCTCGAAGAAGAGCACTCTCCTTGCTCATATCAGCCGTTAGGGAAGAATTAACACTCTTCAAATAGTTTATCTCTTCACTGTTTCTTGAAGATCTAACAAGCAAAAATATTGCTATCGCTACGACAATAACAAAAGCAATGGATATTGAACCAAAAATGAGATAAATCAATCCAATCCCTCCGGTTATTAGTATAAAGTTTAAAGTTTATAAAGTCTATAAAGTGAAACATATAGGCAACCAATTGCTGCTGTTGTCTGTTAACTGGCAGCTACTACTGTCCCGGATTGTTGAAAAAGCCGTATTCTAGAAGCGAGGTGGCATCACTAGTCGTCGTTTCAGCTGCAAGATAAACAATGATGATTCTCCGGCCGTTTTTGGAAGCGACGCCAACATAAGTGTTTTTGGCGATGTGAGTATAACCGGTCTTGGCTCCTTCCATTCCCGGATAAGTTGTCAAAAGTTGACTCATCTGATACCACGAGTGAGACCCGTTGTTTTCACTAGGATAAACCGCGTAGTCATCCTTTTTGCCCATGTAGTCAAGGAACTTTGGTTGAGTTAGAAGGCCATAATTAGTAATAGTGGCCATATCGAAAGCACTGGAAAGCTGGTCTTCGTCGTTTAGGCCATGAGGGTCTTTGAAGACACTATCTTTTAGCCCAAGCGATTTGACCTTTTCATTCATCTTTTCAATGAATTTATCTCTCCCTTCGTCATAACATTCAGCCAGGACCTCGGCTGCATCGTTGGCTGAGATCATCATTAGGCCATAAAGAAGGTCCTCAACCTTCATCTTTTCGCCTGCTTGCATCACAATTTTGTTTGGTTGAGTCGCGGCGGCTCCTTGACTGACCTGGCAAAGCTTATCTGTCTTCATATTTTCCAGGACTACGATGAGAGTCAAAATTTTGGTGATACTGGCCGGCGGAAGCTTGGCATGTTCGTCTTTGGCCAGGATGATTTGATTGGTGGCAGTATCGACGACAAGAGCCGACTTGGCAGTTAAACCCAAATTAGATGGATGATTTTTAGCCCAATCATATTTAGGCTGATATTTATCGACATTGCTTTTTAGCTCTTTGGCCGAAACGTTGTCATAGCTTTTGACTTCAGCGGCAGTCTCTTCATCTAAAAGGATAGTTTTCACAAAGAGAGCACAGACCAAAACAACGATGACGATTAACAGTATTTTTTTCTGTTTTCTGATAAAAGTTATTACTTTTTTAAGCATGTTTTATCCTCGCGTACAAGAGATATCCGACCAGTACAAAGGAAATACTGTTTGCCAGAATAATAGGAAAACTTTTCAGTAAGATTCCATAGATGAGCCAAAGGAAAATGCCCGACCATAAGGCAATTAGATAGATCAAAGAAAAATCGGCAGCTGATTTGGTCCGATGAGTCTTGAATATTTGTGGCAAAAGACAGCCTGTGCTTAGAGCTCCTGCTGTCACACCGATAATTTCTTCTATCCCCATGGGTTTAACTCTTAATTTTTATTTCTTAATTTTTGATCAAATCAAATTACTAAATTCAATTTTTAAAATAATTAAATCAACATTTCAACAGGTTTCCCGACGTTATTGTCGGGATCTTCGACAACACTTTCAACGCTTTCCTGCTTGCTGACTTTTGTATTTTAACATTGAAGGTGAAAGGGGTTAAGAATTTTATTGTATGAAAAACCCGACCTTACCAGTCGGATTCTTTCATGGTAGGGCCACGGGGAGTCGCTAAGCTTCTCACCACCATCACCGTTGTCATTCTGAGCGAAGTGGAAGAATCTCTTTTCTTTCGCTAATATCGGTTTTGAATCCTAACCTTTATCATTTACCGAGCTTCTAAGCCCCCTAACCCACAAAAGCAAAACCTCCACACAAGGTGGAGGACTTACTTTTGGTAGGGCCACGGGGAGTCGAACCCCGGTTACCAGGATGAGAACCTGGCGTCCTAACCACTAGACGATGGCCCCTCGTCGAAACTCGCTTTATGTTTTTGCAACTAGCATTGCTTCAACCTCTCGCGGTTTCTCCTCTTTCCCTAAAAACCCTTCGGATTTTTGGGAGCCCTAAATGATTTTAACTCGAAAATTATAGCAAAAATTGTGCTTCTTTTCAATCAAAAAAGAGCCCCGAGTGGGGCTCTTTTTTCAAAGAATTATTATTCTTCTGCTACAGGAGCATCTTCCGCAGGCTTTTCTTCTTCGTCAGCGGTTGGTGCTACAGGTGTTTCTCCCCAGGCTGGTGCTTCAGGCGCTGCTCCAGCTTCAGTTCCTTCTGTTGGCTCTGCTACTGGTACATTTTCATCTACTGCTGGGTCTACTGTTGGATTTTGTGTGTCGTCCACGTTTCCTCCTTCGTTTATTAATGCTTTGCTTTTCTATTCTAACAGACTATTTTTGTACAAAGCAAAAAAAAAATAATCCCCCGAAATTTTTTGGGGGGATTATTTAATCGTTGTAATAATTATTTACCAAGGATCTTGTACATACCGGTACCGCAAACTGGGCAAGTTCCTTTGGCAGCTTTTCGACCATTTTTCATGGTGACTTGCTGTTCGTTCTGCATATCTCTCTTAGCCTTACATTTAACGCAATAAGCTTGTGACATCTTATCCACCTCCTCTCCAAGAGAATTGTGTGCCTTTAGCCCACTAACATAAGCATGGACTTATGATTTAGCTTTGTCAAGCACAAAATGTCTATTTTTGTGCTCAAAAGCATAAAAAATGCTTATTTATAAGGAAAATAAAAAATCAACTTTTGAGGTCAATATAGGAGTTATACACAGCTACGGCGCCTTCTGAAGCGGCTACGATAATCTGTTTAAACTTACTAGAATTTGTTGTGATATCTCCTGCTGCGTAAATGCCGTCAACGGAAGTTTTTTGATTCTCATCTACTTTGATATAGCCCTTTTCATCCGTCTCTACTCCTAGCTTTTCGGTAATGTAGTTTGTCGGAGTTGAACCAACTTCGATGAAAACGCCATCGACTTCAAGCTCTGAGCCGTCTTCTAGAACGATTTTCTCTACTTTATCTTTCCCGGCGATCTCTGCCAGTTTGGCGTCCGGCCGGCAGTCTACGTTTGGGGCTGACCTAACCTTGTCTATCCAGATAGGCTCGGCCTTAAGCTCCGGACTTCTGTAGATAAGATAAACCTTTTTGGCCACATCCGAAAGAAAGGTAGCACCGGTGCAAGCCGCATCTCCACTGCCGACAACAGCGACTGTCTTGTCTTTGAAAAAGAAACCATCACAAGTAGCACAATAAGAAACTCCTTTGCCGAGAAACTCACTCTCGCCTTTTATGCCTAATTTATTTCTTTCTGTGCCTAGAGCCAAAAGAATCTTTTTCCCTTCGTAGTTTTGCCCATGAGTCATTACCTTGAAACCACCCTTAGTCTTCTCTATCGCCTGGACATTAGCCGTTATCATTTCCGGCTCTAGGCTTTTGACATGATCAATAAACTTGGTTGCTAACTCTCCGCCGGAAAGACTTTTTTCGCCCAACCAGTTTTCGACCAAGTGAGCTTCATTGACAAAACCACCCCAACTCGGAGCAATGATAACGAAATTAATCTTGTATCTGGCTGCGTAGACAGCGGCAGATAGACCGGCCGGTCCACCGCCGATAATTATCAGATCGTACACAGAAAACCTCCTTTATTTATAATTACAGCCAGCCTATTTTAGCACAAAACAAATTGTCAGTCATTGGTGCTAAAGACTAATGACGAAAGACCAGTAGCAAATCATGCAATGGAAACATAATTGAGGCCAAGAATGACGAGGACAAAGAAGTTTATAAGCAAAGCCGAGCGAAATTGAAACATATGTTTTTTGGATTTGTGCAAACCAAGCTTTCTCAAAGCCAGGCCGTCGAAGATGATTAAGACAAAGAGCAAAACCCAGAAAACAAAGAACGGTAATCTCTGAGTAATAGTAACGTTTGACTGACTTAGGGTTGGTGAAGTTTTCTTATCCCCAGTCGAAACATTTTCGTTTGATATCTGAGCATTTTCACTGCCGGCCACCATCGGCTGAGGTGTGCCGAAAATCTGGACGATGAGAATAGTTGGTTTTCCATCTATCTTGCCCTGTCCGACCGAAACACCAATGTCGGTATAGTTATTATTTAAAATATTCTTTTTATGTGAAGCGCTGTTCATCCATGCAGTGACGGCAGACTTTGAATCAATAAAGCCCTTGGCTAGATTTTCCCCGGCAAAGCTGTATCGGTAGTCTGCTGCGCTTATAAAATCCCACGCTTGTTTATTGTCGGGAGAAACGTGGTCCCAATAGTTCTTTTGGAGCATATCTTCCATCTTGGCTTTGGCTGCTTGATTCAAAAGCGAGTTTTCGTTTAGGGTCACTATTCCACTTTCTCGCCTCTCTTCGTTAGTCAGAATGATGATATTTTTCTTCATTACATCGACATTCTCGGAAACGAGCGAAGTCCCTGACATATAAGTCATCCCCATCATTACTTGCGAGGACAAAAGCAAAAACGAATAAAGCGTCAGCATTTTATGACGGAAGGCATGCGGACGATAATTGTTTTTATGGTGAGGAATAAATAAATGTTTAAGAGTATGAGATTTTTTTGCTTTTGATTTTTTCATTTTTGAATAACAATTTTGAACGTTACTGCTTAAATTATAGCAGACTGCACATTATTGCAATAGACTAATTCAATTTTAGTCCTTAAGTAATTCGGTCATTCCGTACTCGCCTGTTCTCCTTCGGCGGGCGGGAGTGACAAAAAAGAGTCAACGACTTCAACCTTTCGGCAAAGTCTCCTACGAGGCCCTGACGGGGTTTAATATTTTCAACGATCTTCGTTCCACTCGTAGCCGGGGAATTCATCTTTTTTAATTTGTTCGTTGGCGAAACCCATATCTATAAGCATTTTTTCATAATATTCAACCATTCCTTCGGGACCAGAGAGATAGAAAATTGGCTTTGTCCCGACAGGGATCTCTTCCAGAATTATTTCCGGTGTCAGTCCTTCTTGCTGATAGAGGGTACGGAAACCTTCATTCTTTTCAGCGTATCCATCAAAAATATCTTGAAAAAGGAAAATCTGGTCACGACTCAAATAGACCAAAACTCCGTTTAGAGAATTTTGGTTATGATCGAACTCTTTGATTATTGACCGGTACGGAGTAACCCCTATCCCACCGGCAACCAAGACATAATATGGCTCAAAATCTTCAATGACAAACTTTCCTTTTGGACCTTCGGCAGAAATTTCACTGCCAATAGCAAGCTCATTCAAGGCTTTTTTGAAAGAACTTCTCTTTTCGACCAGTCTGGTCGTCAGGGCAACTTTTTTCTCTGACGGAGCGCTTGAAAGAGTAAACCAACGAACAATCCCCCGGTCATCCGGATCTTTGTGTGGGAAAGTATACTCTAGAAATTGCCCCGGTTGCCAAGAGAGCGGTTCACTGGGCTCCCAAATAAAAGTTTTGGCGTCGCCTTTTTCATCTCGTTTTTCGACTAGTTTGAGTTTCATTGTTTCCTACTTACTGCCTGTCCGCCCCCGCCAAGGGCGGGTAAACTCCGTCTTGACGTAGGAGGGTTAATTGTTATTTGTCCTATTATAGCAAAAAACTAAATGTCTATTAGCTGTTTTCTGATTTTGTTTTGTAAAGTTCCAGGATGCTAAAGATTGAAAATTTGGCAATTTTAAGATAAAATATCATAGTTTATTGGGGAGTGGCCAAGCGGTAAGGCACCAGATTCTGGCTCTGGTATACGGGGGTTCGAATCCCTCCTCCCCAGCCATATAAAAAAGCAGTCCTTTTGGGCTGATTTTTTATATTTGGAGGGTAAGAACCCCCGAAATGATAAAAGCTAGAATTCAAAACTGATATTCCAAGAAGGTTGGTCTTCGGTTAGGTGTTTCCCGCTTTGGTTATGATAACGGTAAGAATCCCTCCTCCCCATTTTATGTTTTAAACAATAACTTTTTATAACTTGGTACAATCCTGATGCTATAGCATTAAGATTGTACCAAAGTTAGGTGGAGCGGTTTTAAAAAAGGATTTCTTTTCTAAAAAAGAAAACGGCAGGGTGCGCGGATGCACACCCTGCCGTCAGGCAGTGAGCTCCTTTTCTCTTTGTTTGACGAGAGCGAGAAGCTCTTCTTTGATCTCCAGCGAAGCCAAGAGGAGCCTAACCACTTCTGGTGTCAGGACTTCTTCGGGCATCATCCCCTTCTTGATAAGGTAGAGGAGGCCGCTCTTGAAGTGGAGTCCCCTTTCGTAAAAGCGAGCCTCGACTCCTTGGATATTCTTGGCTAGCAAAGCCACCTCGTTCTCGATGGTCATTTCGAGATCAACGAGCTGGTTTTGGGCTTCTTGAGCCTGACGCTCCAAGAATGGTTTCAGACAAACCTTGACGTCTCGAAGGGCACTGACATTCCTGCTGCTGATAACCTGGAGAGCCACCAGTTGTTCGTCCTTGTCTTTGATCCTGGCAATCTGGACAGCAGTTGTGTAGGAAATCCTATAGCTCTCCTCGAAGCTTTCCTCCTTCTTTTTCAGACCTTGCCGACGAACTTCCTTCTGAATCAGTGGATGAAGGCCGTTGATAAAACGGAGAGCCTGGCGAACTTTGGTCTCGCTCTTTCCAACCATTCTGCAGAAGGTTCTGAAGGGAAGACCCTTGAGCTCCGGCGTCTTCTTCTTGATTCTCCAGAGTCCACAGAGGGCTTCTGCTTCTTGCTCCGGCGGGACATTCTCGTGAATGTTCTCGGCGATCTGGAGCTGAAAAGCCTCAAAAGCTGAAAGCCCCTCGAAGATCTTGCAGGAAAGCTTCTTCTTTTCCTCTTCCTTGGGTTTCATCTTGTTGAGGTCTCTGACTGCTCTCAGCCGCCTTTCCCCAGCAATCAAGACATACTTTCCGTCCGTGTGATTGACCAGGGCTTCATTGATCTGGCCGGTAGCACGAATGCTCTCGGCTAGCTCAGCGATGCTCTCTTTGACGAAAGTCTTGCGCATCTGCGGCAAGACCACGATTTCGTCAGGGTCGAGAAGGCAAACCGTGAAAGGCTTCCCATCCAACATCCTAACATCACACTCAATGCTTGCCTTCATTTGGTCACCTCCTCCGTGTCAGTCTTCTCCTGGATTTCCTCAAATGCAAAGAGGCCTAGTTGGGAACCGCTTTCTCTTTCGGCATGCCTCTTGTAAGGGCAAGCTCCTGGCCGGAAAGCATAGGGACATTCATTTGCAATAGGGCAACGGTCACAAGGTGTGACCGGAACACCTATCGGCCTTTCGGCCCATCTCAACATTCTTCTGGCCTCTTCGGCCGAAAGAATATTTTGCTGAGGGCAGTCCCTTCTTTCGTCAAGTTCACCGCGGCCGGTGTAATAGTATGACCTTGCTCGGAGGACGAAACGACAGGTCTCCTGCACAGGACAGTGGCCGCAAGTCATGACGTAAGTATTCACTTGCCTTTTGGTCCACTTGAGCTCCATCGGAACGATGATGCTTTTGCGACCGGAACCGTCTATCGTCGTTGACTTGAACAAAGGGTTTCTCGAGCACATCATCCGGGAGAAAGGCCAGAGGGTATCGCAGAGATCGAGACTTGAAACCCCGCAAGTCTTTGCATAGACGAAGGTCACTTCCCTTACGGCATCGCCGATAAGCTCATCGTGCTCAAAGTCATTTCCGTTTCCATTCTGAGAAAACGAAAGGATCCCATGAGCAAGGCACTTCCGTCTGTGGTGGACATCGGCTGGCAAGGGAAAGTGATGGTAAGAGATAATGCCAAGCCAAACCAAATAATAGATGAGCATGCTGGTCATCTTCTTTTGGAAGGCGGCAAAACCTCCTTTTTCACCGTTCTTGCCTTGGCTACAGATTCTCTCACAAGAGATGAGCCAGAACTGGTCATCATCTAGTTCGGCGGCATCGTGGAAGATATTAATTACCGAGCCGCCCCAACGACCTACCAGGTACCTGGAGTTGCTAATCCAGTAAGCCGCATTCAGCTTTTTCTGGAAGCCAAGCCCGTGGGCCTTAAGTTCTTTTTCTATCTCCTCCGGATCTAAGTTCCGAGCGATGAGAGGATCGAAGAGATCGGGCCGGTCAGCGAAAAGCGAAGCGGTGCAGCGAGTCGCATGCATCGAATCAATTCGTCCCCGCATGTAGAGGCAGAGGTAAAAGAAAAACCTTGCCTTTTCTTCGTCGTCCATCTTTTTGATGATTGGCATATTCCGGGGATCTTGCGGTAGGAGCACTCTCTCCGGTTCGAAAGGATATTCCTTGGCTCGGTAGACAGCGATGAGGCTGTCAAAGACTTTCTTTGCTTTGTCGTGGTCGATGACAATCTGCATGGCTACCCACCTTTCAGCTGTTTTGTTTTTGTTGTCAAGCTACTGCCTGCAGGGATGAAAAAAGATTAGACAGATGCCTAATCCCTCCCTACTAAATAATGTAACGGCAAAAAAAGAAATTGTCAAAGATTACAGTGATGGCAGGGTTGACATGCTTATAGGAACACACAGGATTTTGCAGGATGATATCAAACCTAAAGACATAGGTCTTCTTATCATAGACGAGGAACAAAGATTCGGAGTAAATGCA
>CAYYEV010000006.1:0-23747 GCA_964471065.1 uncultured Candidatus Saccharibacteria bacterium | reverse complement strand
AAAAAATAAATTGTCAAAGATTATTATTTGCCAAGGATTGATTGAATAAAAATGGTATTCAGTTACTGCATTTTGTCTTCGCCGGTCGGAAGAACGATTTGGTCTTGTCTCACCTCTATCATGTCAGTTTCGTCAAAGGGTCTGCTGCCGATTTTCTGGAAACCCTCAAGATTTACCTCCCCGTTGTTGGCTAAATAGATAGCCAGGGCGTCTATATTTGGACCATGTCCGACGAAGCCTATCTTGATTGGATGATTAGGAAGAAGTTTTTGGACGAAACCTTGGGCCCGTCTCACCCCGGCCAGCTCTTCTTCGGCCACTTCTTTTGGGTTTGGTCCGGTCAGGCCGTCCATTTGACCCTGGTTTGTCAACCAGGCCTCTATCACTTTTTTGTTGTCAAAGCCGTTTTCTCTAAATATTTTCTCGGCGTATTCGGAGGCCCAAGAACCATCAGGATTTTGCCAACGCTCAGCTAAGCGAAACTCTTTCATCTGCAAAGGAAAAGCCAATAAATATTTTTTATCTGGGCTAGCGGAAATCCTCTCGCTAATCTTTTGGATGTTTTCGGAAAAGCCCAGGTCGTTTTGCCAATCCCCTTCGCCAATAACCTCAACGTCCGGGACATTTCTTTCTGCCACCAATCGCGAGGCCTCGTCACCGTAAACCCGGACGGTTGCTTTTGTCCGGTCTGCTTCCGTCGCTCCGATAAAAGCCATCACTGTTCCATTTTCTGAAGCTTCCAGGCTTTCAAGAATGTCCCCGGCCCTCTTTTTGGCTAGCTCGACACCTTTTTCTCCTAGACCAAAGTAGCCTTCGGCTGATTTCTCGCCTATGTTTCGATTCGGCTTTATAGAATGTCTGGTCCCGACAAACTCAGGTATCTCTGAAAATTGCTCACTCATTTTTGCCTCCAAATTTACCCTTTTCTCTAATGCTTAAATTTTTATCAGGGCTAAGCTGATTGTATAGCTTGACAAATCTTTCCTCGTCCAAGTACCATTTACCCCCAATGTGCATGTTTTTAAACTCTTTTACCAGCTTGTAATAATTTTCTAACTTGATAAACAAAGGGTCTTTTCGCCTTTTGGTTAAATCTTTGTCTTCGGAATCAACTAAGGTAAAAAACTCCATTAGAGTTAACGGTTTTTCGAGCAAATGCAGTCTCCGCTCGATCGCTTCCGGTGCCACTTCTTCAGGGTACCAATAACCGATTAGATAGAGGATTGCTCTGGCCTCGTTTAACTCTTCCCAGTTGGGATTATCCAAAATACTTTGGTATCTATCCCAAAGCTTCTGTAGCTCCTTTCTAATCCGAGCTACCTCTAGTAAATAAGTGTATTTGAGAACTTTTTCCATAATTCTCCTTATTTTAGAGAATGAAGTGCTTTTTCTAGTCTTTTTATCGATTCATCTTTGCCCAAAACCCAGAGAAGCTCAGCCGGAGACGGACTTTTGTCCAAGCCGGAGAGAGCGGCCCTGACCGGCCAAAAAACATCGGCATTTGAGAGAAATTGGCCGTCTACAATCTCCTTCAGGAGGGCTTCTTGGTCAGATATCTCCATTTTGGCCCAATCCGCCTTCTTTAGAGTAGAAATAGTTGCTTCTAGGCCCTTTTTCGTCGCTTCTCGTGAGCTTTTCTTGAAAACAAGCATATCTGGGCTATATTTGGGTAAATCGAAGTAAAATCGGCTAATTTCGGTAAATTCGGCCAGGATCTTGAGCCGTGATTGTTCAACGGCAACTATTTTTTCCAAAAACTCCCGGTTTGTCTTGGCAAATTTGGGTTCAAAAGCGACAATTTGACCGGTCAAATCTCTAACCGATAACTTTCGAATATAAATTCCGTTCATCCAGTTCAGTCTGTCCAGATCAAAGACGGCCGGAGCTTTGCCTACCCGGTCGATTGAGAATTTCTTTTCCAGCTCGGCCTTGGAAAAGATTTCTTCGGTTGAGCCTTCGCCCGGGTTCCAGCCCAGAAGGACCAGGAAGTTGAGCATTGCTTCCGCTAAATATCCTTTTGCTTTGTAATCCAAAATAGCCGTATCGCCGTGTCTCTTGGACAGTTTTTTGCCGTCCTTGCCGACAGTCAAAGGCATATGAGCATACTCCGGATGTTTCCAGCCAAAGGCCTCGTGAATCAAGATGTATTTGGGGGTTGAGGGAACAAATTCCTCTCCACGGACAACCAAGGTAATCCCCATTTCGTGATCGTCGATAATGTGAGCCAGATTATAGGTCGGCCAACCATCGGACTTCAAAATGATAAAATCTTCCAAAACTTCGGGAGAGAAAGAAATTTCGTTCCTGATCCGGTCGTGCCAGCTAACGGTTTTTTTGCCATCAGGAATTTTGAATCTGACAACATAAGGTTCACCGGCTTTTTCTTTTTCGGCAATCTCTTTGTCCGATAGCTTTAGACAGTGGCGGTCGTAAATTGGTGCTTTGCCGGCCTTCTCTTGTTCTTTTTTAAGTTCTTCGAGTTTTTCTTTTGAACAAAAACACTTATAAGCTAGACCTTTATCCAAAAGTTCCTTGGCTTTTTCCTGATAAATTTTGAGACGCTCGGATTGATAGACAGCTTCGCCATCATAATCCAGTCCGAGCCAGGCTAAGGCCTCGTGGATATAGTCGACTGCTTCCGGGACGAATCGTTCTCTGTCCGTATCCTCTATCCTAAGGTAAAACTTGCCACCCGTAGATTTGGCGGCCAGATAATCAAAAAGAGCGGTCCGAACATTGCCCACATGAGGGTTGCCAGTAGGGCTTGGCGCAAAGCGAGTTATGTATTTCATGCTTAATATATTAGCTTAAAATCAACCATTTTGGTAGACGAATCAAATCATATTCAAATCCGGTTCGCTCATACCGTCACAGCGCAAGCAGTTACGCTCAATGAGTGATCTGAAATGTTCGTCTGTTGTTTTGTTTGAGATCTTTTTTATAATACAACTTGTGCTGTTTGGGCACCTAAGGCCACTTTCACTGTCATCAGAATTAGAAGATTCCAGATTAATTTTACCCTCCTTTCAAAACTCACGGAATTCTAATTATAGGATATTTTAGAGGGTTTTATCAAGCTTGATTTTATGATTTTTCTTTTTTAAAAAAAGCGATTTTTCGAGGTTTTTTGACCGGTGACTTTTCTGGCTCAGTTCGTTTCTCCGGAGCAGTGCTATTGTACTTTAAGATATATCTAGCCGGATCATTGTCAAGATCGATAAAGTCATCTGATTCCTCAATTAACTTAGAGGAAGTACTTTTGCCAAAAGAGATAACTTCGGCTCGGCATCCTTCGGCTTTGGCGTGATGCAAAAGAACCTGAAAGTCTCCGTCGCCGGAGCAGAGGATAACGGCATCTAGGCGAGGGGCCATCTTTAGGATGTCAACAGCGATACCGACATCCCAATCCGCTTTTTTTTGTCCTCCGACAAATGTCTGCAAATCTTTGGTCTTGACTTCTATTCCTAAATTTTCCAAGGCATCAAAAAAACTTTGTTCTTCGGGCATCTCGGCTCTGACCGTGTAGGCAATCGCTCTGACGAGCTTTCGTCCGGCGGTAGCCGTCTTTACTATCTCAGCAAAGTTGACCTTGGCATTGTAAAGTGCTTTGGCTGAATAATATAAATTTTGGACATCTATAAAAATAGCAACTCTCTGATCCGGGTTTTTCATCGTTGTCATTAACTTTTTCCTTTCTTTACCATGTACCTTTATGGTGCGTGGTCCGCCATATACCGACTGGTATGTGGCTCTGCCTTGTACTACTTTTTTGTCATTGCGAGGCCGTAGGCCGTGGCAATCTCTTGTTTTTTGAGATCCTCACGCCTCCGTATGTAAGATCCGAAGGCTCAGGATGACAGAAAAATAATACAAAACTTTTTTAATCTTTAAAATTTAAATGCGCTACCTTCTGGCCCCTTGACTTCCTGCCAGCCATTTTCTATATGGTTCCACTGATACAAAGTGACTTTGTGTGACTTCTCTGTATCCGAAAGAATATATTCGACTTTACCTTTACTTCCGCCGGTGTGGGTATAATGGAATTTTTTGTCAAGAATCATCGGCCTGGTTACCCGAGAAAGCTTCATCCTACCCATCGGTGTCTCAAACTCAACCCATTCTTCATCGCTTTTTATTTCATGACCGACGTCATCTGTCCGGGTTGTTGTTTGTTGCTTTCTGTTTAGCTTACCGAACTTGATTTCTAGGCTGTCTAACAAATTTTCCCATTGTTCATCTTGCATTTTGTGCTCCTTCTGAGGTATTAGAATTGTTTCCCGACTCAAAGTGAAGGTCGTCCATCACTTCTTTGGCCGCTTCAAGAGCTTCCTTTTTTTGCTCGTTTTGGCGGGCCAGGGCCGTATCGTCCAGGATATCGAGAAGGACGCCCGACGCTCCTAGAGTATCTATCTCTTTTACTCTTTTGGAAAATCTTTCATCGTCTTTTGCCTTTACTTCTAGCCTGGGGCTTGCTTCGTCTACCGAAGACGAACTTGCAATGGCCGGTGGAGAAGCAGGCGCAGAGACTGGTTCACTATCAACTTCAGCCTTCTTATCCTCGTTGTCTGTTAATTGTTTGCTACCTGTCCGTCCGAAGTCCTGCAAAGAAGGGTTATCTAGGTCTACCACCGAAACTTTTACCGGAGTCGGTTCGGAAGGAGGACTAGTGGCTTCCTTTTGTGGCGACGGAGCTTGGGTTGGCGCCGACTTCATCATTTTTAGGAGTTCTTGTCTTACTTGTTGACTCTCGTCCATTACTGGTGGCGCTTGAGTTTCTGGGGTCACCGGGATTTCAGGCTTTGACTCTTCTGCTACTTTTAGCTCATCTTCCGTTTCCGTCTGCATATGAGCGATAACCGGATGCTCTTCTTTTGGTGGAGCTTGGCTAGCACCGATAGTCATACCGCAATTTTAGCAGAAAGTCTTGCCGGCCAGCTCTATTGGTTCCATTTCTACACTACAGTAAGGACAAATCATTTTTGCTCCTAAAAAGGAATATCCTCGTTTGTTAATTCATCTAAGTAAGGAGATCTATATAGCTCTGCTCCGAGATTTTTGATGTAGCTAGTAAACTCTTCTTTTTTGTCCAGACCATGAATTGCTTGATAAGAAGAGTTTATGTTTGACGAAAGTCGATCCAGCTGCGAAAGAGCGATGGCTTCAGCTGTAATCGGAACGACCGGACTGCCGAATTGGAGTTCTCCGTGATGAGACAGAATCATATGAATCACTTCGTCTAGAAGGCTTTCTGGCATTTCTTTGGGTGCCTTGCCAAAAACATAATTTGCTCCGATAAAGATGTGTCCAAGCAGCTTGCCCCGGGTAGTAATTTGGACGGTCAAACCGGATTTGTATTCTACTGTTTTGCCGATGTCATGAAGTAGAATACCGGTCACCAGAAGATCCCCGTTCATTTTTGGATATCTGTCCAGAACCGCTTCCGACAGATAGAGCATCTCGACAATGTGTTCGATCAAACCGCCTTTGTAAGCATGATGGACCCGATAGGCAGCTGAGCTTTCGGCAAATTTTTTCATAAAATCTTTATCAAAAACATTCTTTAGGAGTGTCTTTAGGTGCTTGTTTTTGACGCTATCGATACTTTTTTCGACCTTGGCCACCATTTCCTTGTCTTCGTATTCGGAAACGGCCTGAAAGTCAGAAGGATCGTATTCTGTCTCTTTGGCCAAGGAGACAATCCGGAGCTGAGGAGCACTATTGTAAATTTCAACAGAAGCGTCTATCTTGACGACATCGCCCTCTCCTGTTACTTCGCATTTGTCCATATGGTCCGGCCAAATCTTGCCTCTAACGGCGCCGGTTCTATCCGAAAGTTCGATATCGATATATGGTTTATCTTGGCGGGTTGTCCCCTTTTTGTAGGCTTTGACGGCAAAAAGTTCGCCAAAAAGAGACATTCCTTCTTCCAGTTTATCTACAAAGATATTTTTCAACTTATCCTCCTTGGTTTTTAGTATAACAAAAGTAAAACTTTTGAGGAAACCTTACTTGATCAAGACACTCTTCTTGTAATCGTCGAGGTTTTCGAGGGCAATACCGGTTCCTTTGGCAACACAATAAATAGAATCATCTGCGACATGACAAGGGACTCCGGTTGCTTTGGTCAACATTTTATCCAGGTTCCTGAGTAGTGAGCCACCGCCAGTCATAACCATACCCCGATCAATAACGTCGCTAGAAAGTTCAGGTGGAGTCTGCTCTAGGACGTTTCGAACTGCCAGGATAATCTTGTCTATTTCGTTTTGCATTGCCTCAGTCACTTCGTTAGAGGAGATGGTAATAGTCTTTGGTAGGCCGGCAATCATGTCCCGGCCTCTTATTTCCATCGTTTTCTCTTTTTCCGCCGCCAAGGCACTGCCGATTTTAATTTTGATTTCCTCAGCTGTTTGATCGCCGATAGCTAAGCCGTATTTCTTCCGGATGTAGTCAGCGATTGATTGATCAAGGCGATTACCGCCGACCCTAACGGAAGTAGAGGCAACGATGCCGCCAAGTGAGATGATGGCTACCTCTGTCGTCCCGCCACCGATATCAACAACCAGGTTGCCGGCGGCTGAATCTATGGGAATGTCCGCCCCGATAGCGGCAGCAACTGGTTCGGGGATGATATAAACATCTTTGGCCCCAGCCGCTTTGGTTGCATCTATAACGGCTCTTTTTTCTGTCGAAGTCACCCCTGCCGGGACGCTGACCATCACTTCCGGCCGGAATAACCTGACATTACCGCTGACTTTGTTGATAAAATAATGGATCATTGCTTCTGTTACCCGAAAATCAGCAATGACACCGTCCCGCAATGGTCTGTAGGCGACGATACTTTCAGGGGTCCGGCCGACCATTTCCTTGGCTTCGTTGCCGACAGCTAGGACCCGGTTGTCTTCGGAAACAGCGACGACCGAAGGTTCGTTTATAACAATACCCCGCTTTGGCACATAGACCAAAACGTTTGCCGTACCCAAATCAATACCGATCCTTTTTGCTAGCATAGTTACCCTTCGGTTTTTCTAAGTAATTTTAACAAAAATCGTCCGCTCTAACAACCTTCTTAGCAGACAGAAATTCTTTTGATTTTTGCGCCGAGAATTCTAAGTCTAGTATCTATGTTTTCATATCCACGGTCGATTTGATAGATATTATCAATTTCGGTCCTGCCCTCGGCAATCATAGCGGCAATAATCATAGCAATACCGGCCCGAAGGTCAGGCGAGATTAGCTTATGGCCATAGAGTTTGGTTGGGCCGGAAACAACGACTCGATGTGGATCGCACATAATGATATTAGCTCCCATTTGGGTCAGCATGTCGGTAAAAAGCAGACGACGGTCGTAAATTGTTTCGTGGACGATCGACGACCCATCTGCCTGGGTCATAAGGACTGTATAAGGAGATTGTAGGTCCGTCGGAAAACCGGGATACTCATGGGTAATGACGCTATAAGGCTTGATTTTTTTTGACGCCTTTATCTCAAGCCAACTGTCCCCTCTTTTGTAGTTGATCCCGATCCGATCAAAGATGCTAAGGAGTGATTCAACGTGTTCTGGAAGACAGCTTTTTATAGTAATGTCTGATTTGGTCGCGGCTGCCATAATGGCAAAAGTCCCGGTCTCTATCCGGTCGGGAATAATCGTAAATTCACCGGCGGATATTTCATCGACCCCCTCTATCTCTACAGTCGGCGTCCCGGCTCCGGTTATCTTTGCTCCTTGTTTGTTTAAGTAATCCGCCAAGGCTTTGATTTCGGGTTCCATAGCGCAATTTTTGAGAGTGGTTTTGCCAGAAGCAAGCACGGCTGACATCATTAAGCTTTCTGTCCCGGCGACGCTCGGCCTGGCAAAGAAATATTTAGCGCCGGTCAACTTTTTTGCCCTCAGATGGTAAGCGTGGTCAGTTACTTCTACCTTAGCCCCTAAGGCCTGAAACCCTTCAAGGAAAAAATCGATTGGCCTTGTCCCTGCACCGATAACACAACCTCCCGGATGTGGAAAAGTGACTTTGCCGAACCTGGCTAGCATCGGACCAACAAAGACAATAGAAGCCCGGAATTTATTGGCAATTCCCGGGGCTATCTTGGTTTGTTTGACCTTTTTAGTGTTAATTTGACACTGGTCATTGTCTCGTTTTATCTCGGCGCCAAGCTCTTTTAAAAGTTCAAGTGATCGGTCGATATCTTCAATTTGTGGCAGATTCTTTATGATTAAAGTTTTTTCGGAAAGAAGAGCGGCCGGGATTATCTTGAGAGCAGCGTTTTTGGAGCCTTTGACTTCTATCTCTCCATTTAGCTTGGTTGGTCCATCGATAATAAATTTTTCCATATAGGCACATTTTAGCAACGATTCTCTAGCTTGGCAAATAACTTGTTTTAAGCTATAATTCCTTCTAAATGGTCGCAAAAAGCAACAAGCCATCCAAGCTCACCAGATATGTTTTCTACCCGCTAGTCGGGGGTGTTTTTTTGGTTGTTCTTTTTTCCTTTTTGATGTTAGCCAGTGGTTATCGACCTTTTTATGACAACGGGAAAATTTCCTTTCAAAAAACTGGCATGATCATTGCCAATTCCAAGCCACAAGGTGCGGACGTTTACCTAAATGATAAAAGGACCGGTGATAAAACTTCCTACCCCTTTCTATCCGTCAGGCTAGGTTCACTTCAACCCGGGAATCACAAACTTAGTATCAAAAAAGAAGGACATGTGATCTGGGAAAAAGTTGTTGAAGTCAAAGAAAATTTTGTTACTTGGGCCAATTATGTCTTGCTTTTTCCGGAAAAACTAGAACAAAGAGAGGTAAAGGAGGTTGACGGTCTGGCGATTAGTACTAGAAGTAAGAATAACCGTTACTACGTTCTAACCGGCCAAAATACCAAAAGCCAAACAGAAATTTACCTTTATGATGTTACCTCAGATAGCAAAAAGAAGGTTTGGCCGATTTCTAAAACACCGATAGAACCCTGGTTAGTTAATCCTCAAATCGCTCAGACAGAGATTAGTCCGGACAATAGTAAACTTTTGGTTTGGGTCAAAAGAGATAACGCCACCAATCTAACGGTTTTGGACTTGGCAAACGAAAACAGCGGCTTTACCTATCAAATTGACCAAACAAAAGGTCTTTATACTAAGATTTTGTGGAATCCAAAAAACTCACAAGAGTTAATTGCTCTTTCGGCTAAAACTCTTTATAAATTAAACCTAGGCTCTGAGTCCAAGATAAGTAGTCAAACTCTTGAGACAGAGGTGATTGATTTTTCTATTGAAGGTGACAACAATATTTACTATGTCAAAGAAGACAAGGATGGTCATTCTTTACAAAAAATGTCTCCAGATGGTAATAACAAAAATATTATTTCTGATGTGATTGAAAAAAGTACTTCCTATAAGTTTGCCTACTCTAGACAAGAAGATATTATAGCTCTTTTGGCTCAGGACTCAAAAAAATTAGTGGCTTACTACCGTCTCGCTGGTAGATTGAACACCCTGACTTTGGACCAAGATATTGTCGATATGAGCTGGAGCAAAGATGGATCAAAAATTCTCTATGTCAGCTCCAAAAATGCCAAGTTCTTTGACTGGGAAAAGATGGAAGAAAAATCGATTAATACTGGAAAACAAATAAGGAGTATGTATTGGTATTATGACAACTACCATTTTGTCTTCATAACAGATGATGGAGAAGTTATTGTTTCTGATTTTGACGGCTCAAACCAAGTCAGCCTTGCAAGTAATATCAATAATTCTTTTGTTTTTAACCAATCGTCCTTTTTCTTTGAAAAGAAAAACAGTAAGAATCTATCTTCTTTCTCAACTCTAAATATTAACTTCTAAAGATTAAAGACTTTGGCAATCCAGTCTAGGAAAATGTTTGAATTTGGTGTTGGTAGCTTGTCTAGGCCTGGCACTTCCTGGTATTTTTCAACCACGATTGGTTTTGCGTATACAGGCGAGACTTGGTCAAACTTTACAATTAGTCTTTTCCAGCTTGTCCCTGGAGGAGTACAAGTCATTAAGGTCAAAGTCGGCGTATCGCTGCCCGAAAGGACGCTTGTGTCAGTCGGTTCTACCACCCTGGATTCGGTTACTTGGTAGAGGTATTTATTGCCGCCATGATAAATTTTGGCCTGATCACCTACTTTCATCCGACTAAGATTAGCAAAGATATAATTATACTTACCCGAGTTCCACCAATAGTTTGAGCTGTGGCCGGTAATAAAAGCATTACCAACGGTCCCGGGAATAGCGGTGTTTTTGTAATGAACAACTCCCAGCTTAAGTTCCTCCTGGATAACACTTTCACTAAATGAGTTCGAAAAGATTATTGGAGCATTGACACCAAGCTTGGGCACAACCAAGTGACTACCCGAAGGGACAACTTCTCCTGGCTCGAGAGGAGCACTCGTATCTGTGACCGGCCGAATCACTTCTTTTACCTTCTCATAGGTTTTGGCTGTTTCTACCGGCTGAAATCTAGCGATAAAAAAAGGCAAGTTCAAGACAAAAAAGATAACGGCAAAGAGGGAAACAAGGATAACTGGGTACTTGACCTTCTTTTTTCTCCAAGTTACTCGGATAGCTTCCTTCAGAGGGTGTTCCGGCCCGGCTTGAAATTCTTTTATCTTGGCTATTGTCGGGTGATGCTCTTTTGGGAATATTTCTTCTAAAGCTCGTCTTTTTTGCGGTAGATATTCGTGGAGAATGTCTTGAGCCAGCAAAGACAATTCGGCATCACTTCCTCCCTGCTGACGGAAAGCGGCGATCAACTTCTCCAGTTGCTCAATATTAGGTTCATTTTGCATATTCAAATGATAACAAATAATTGATAAAAAGCTAAGTTTAAGATAAAATAATCCCTGCAATAAATTTAGCGCCGAAGTGGCGGAACCTGCCTACGGCAGGCAGGCTGGTAGATTTACCCGCCGTAGGCGGGCACAAAGGACTCAAAATCCTATGTATTATTTTTATGCAATCAGAAGCCTAAAAAATAATCAAACTTATAAAGGGATTTCACAAAATCCTGCTACAAGGTTGAAAGAACATAATTCAGGTAAAACCGCTTCTACCAAACCCTTTCGACCATTTGAAATGGCCTACATTGAAGAATGTAAGAATAGGATTGAAGCCAGAAAGCTTGAAAAGTATTATAAAAGCGGTATAGGCAGAGAGAAGCTTAGTAAATTAATAAAAGATTAATTGATTTGCCGGTGTGGTGGAATTGGTAGACACGCGGGACTCAAAATCCCGTGAAGGCAACTTCGTATCGGTTCAAGTCCGATCACCGGCACCAAGATAATTTTAAAAACGGAACTGGTAGACCTATCCGTCGGCAGGCAGGCGCGCACAGCCTGTCCGCCGTAGGCGGAACTCAAAATCGTGTGAGCGTGAGCTCATGGGGGTTCGATTCCCCCCTTCGGCACCAAAAAAACAAAATCCGTATGTTTAAAAGGCAAAAAGTTTAGCTCTGGATTTTATAACGGCCAAAGGTATTCTCAACGATGAAAATCCATTTCTTTTTGCCAAAACGATAGAATATAAGTGGTTGCTGGATAACGCTAACGAATTTAATTTTTATCAGTCCTATCCCCGTGACAATAAGCTGGGAGTTATCTTTGAGCCTTGGCATTGGCAATTTAGAAGCTAAACTCTAAATTGTGCCATCGACATAGTTTATTTCTACTCGACAGGTTTTGGTACTAATTATGTGGTTCCCGCTTTCAGGGCCCTGAGGGGCCCTGAAAGCGGGTTTGTGGTGGGATGCACCCTATCTCGCTGACACAGATTTAGCTTAGGATAAGTACATCCTGCTGGGTGTTACATGATAGCTGGCCCTGACATAGGAGTGTCAGTCGCCCCAGCCACCATCGTTGTCGAAGCCGCTGCCATCACCGGAGCCAGGATCGTTTCCTTGCTCGGACGCTGCTCCGCTGTCCCAGTCATCATCGCCGCCGTACATTATTGTCACCTCCTTTTGGAAAGGTGATACTGTCGACGGGCCGTATCCGCCCATTAATCACGCGGTGTGATTAATGCTAACTTAATACAGCAATATTATATTTTTGTCAAGTCTAATTGTTATTTAAAACAAACGGTGGTCATAATCAATAAAACGGCTAGCCGATTTCTGATTCAACTTTTTTGATTGCTGCCGGCAAATATCTAATAATGTCTGAAGCAATGAGGCTTCTCTCGCCAATGGCTTCTTTGGCTAATTTTCCGGAAAGGCCGTGCAGGTAGACAGCGGTGCAGCAAGCCTCAAAGATAGCTTTTGGGTTTTGACCAACAAAAGATCCAACTATCCCTGAGAGGACATCTCCGGCTCCGGCTGTTGCTAACTCTGCTCCACCGACCTTGTTTACAGCCATTGTTCCATCCGGCTGGCAGATAACCGTATCATGCCCTTTCATGACAATAATTGCATTTAAATGCTTAGCTATAATCGGGGCTATTTTTTCTTTGTTCTTTTCGATGTAGTCAGCGGTTATTTTGTTTTTTTCTTCTAGGTTTAGGGCGGTCATAATCTTTAAAGCTTCACCGGGATGTGGTGTTAAGATTAAAGATGCTTCTAGCCCGGAAAAATAATCATTTAGAAAAGCCAGGCTCTCCTTGCTTCTCATTACCTCGATCCCTTTAGCCAGAGCAGACAATCCATCTGCATCTAAAACGATTGGTTTTTTGATCTTAGTCAAAAGATTCCAGACCAGATGAATTGTTTCGGCATTCTGGGATAGGCCTGGACCAATAATTGTAACATCGCAGGCATTGGCTTGTTTCTCTATCTCCTCCTCACCTTTTTTTGCTAAAGTCAGAGCAGGAGTTTCCGGTAGGGGCAGAGTCATTGCTTCCGGGAGAATCTCCAAATATATTTTTTTCAAACTTTCTGGATAGCCAAGGACCAATATCCCCGTCCCGCTTCTGAAAACGGCTTCGCAAGTTAAAATAGCCGCCCCGGTCATTGTCTTGGAGCCGGCTAGGACCATAACTTTGCCTGCTTCTGCCTTGTAGAAATGAGTTGGCCTCTGCCAGAGAAGTTTGGGATAGAGAGGCTTGGTTTGATAGATTGTTTTGTTCTTCAATTAGTAATTCCTAATTTCTAATTAGTAATTATTTCTGTAGGTTCCTTATTTCCTCAATAAACTCTTTGCCGGCTCGGCCATCTTTGAGCTTTGGGGTTTCCATAATAAAGGGTAGATCTCGTAGCCTTGGATGATTAATAACTCGACTTAGGCTAGTCTTACCGATGTGGCCTTCACCAAATTCTTCATGCCGGTCTCTATTGCTAGCAAATTCGGTCATAGAGTCGTTTAAGTGAATTGCTTTTAGCCTGTTCAGTCCAACAGCTTTATCGATTTCTGCAACCATAGCGTCCAGGCCCTTTTCTGTCTGGATCTCATAGCCATATTCAAAGGCATGAGCTGTGTCTAGGCAAACGCCCAATCTGTCTGAGTCGACCCTATCTATTATTTGCCCGATCTCTTCAAAAGTTTTACCGACTAAATTGCCGGCTCCAGCGGTATTCTCCAAAAGAAGCGGCGCACAACAAGTGCCTTCATTTAAAATCTCTCTTAAAGCCGTTACAACGCGTTCTATGCCCACTTCTAGGCCGTCCCCTTGATGAGAACCAATATGAGTTACTAGCCCGCTTAAGCCAAGCTTTTCGGTGTTTATAAGGCCTGAAATCAAAGACTGGATTGAAAGTTCACGAAAATCATCTTTTGGTGAAGCCAGGTTTATCAGGTAGATGCTGTGAGCAATGGGCTCTTCCATCTTGAATTCTTTTAGTTTTGACTTAAAAGAAGCTGCCGTCTCGTCGCTTATGACGTTCGGTTTCCAACCTCTAGGATTGGAAACAAAGATTTGAAAAGTATTACAGCCAAGCTCGGCTGCTCGATCAACGGCCAAATCAAGACTGCCCGACACTGATATATGGATACCTAGTTTCATCTAATTATCATATCATAATAAATAACCACATCTAAACGTGGTTATTTATTTTCTTGGAATATCTTTTTTCAGAGTCTTAGAAGTTTAGCTTCTCTCCAAAGTGGCCGATCAAAGGCACTGGGGCCTGTTTCTTCTGGATGGCATTTATAATACCAATCAACCAAAGAACGAAAACAATCAAACCACCGATAGGAGCGATGATAAACCAACCGACAAAAGGAATGACGGTTCCCAAAACCCAAACAATAATAGAGGTAATCACAAGAATGATGCTTTGCTTCATATGAAATTTGACAAAAGGATCTTTGACATCTCCCGTCAGCCAAGGCACAAAGAAAATAAAATAAGTAATAACAGCGATCAAAACGTTTTCATCTTTTTTGCTACCTGAACTTACAGGTTCACTATTAGTTTCTTCTGGCATAATTTCACCTCCTTTCTTTCAGTTTTTAGCCTATCTTTAAGAAAATAATACTCTTGCTGTAGCGAAAAGTCTATAAATAAGCTTTTCGCTATTGGCCATTTGCTTTTAGCTGCTAATAGCTAGTAGTCAACAGCAAATAGTTCTTCATAATAATTATTGACCGAAAATGAAAAAAAAGATATAATATCTGAGTATTTTAGGAGAGAGAAATGGCTCACACAAAAGCAGGCGGTTCGTCAAGAAATGGTCGTGATTCAAACGCACAGAGATTAGGCGTTAAGCTTTTTGGTGGTCAAATTGCCAAAGCCGGTGAAGTCCTGGTTAGACAACGCGGAACCAAATGGGAACCGGGTTTAAATACAGCTGTTGGCAGAGATGATACCATCTATGCCAAGACAAACGGCATCGTTGCTTTTTCACAAAAAAGAATTACCAAATTTACTGGGCAGAAAAAAAGAAAAACCCTGGTAAACATAAAACCACTCAGTTAATTCAAAAGTAATAAGTAAAAATTAAAAAAGAGGTTAATACCTCTTTTTCTTTACACACTTTAGGAACTTTACACACGTTCAACTTGCAAAACTGCGCTTTGCTACTTTTCTCTTTCCACCAGTACTTTCATCGTCGCGTGGATGCCGTGACCAAGCTTGACTAGAGCTTCATGCTCACCAAGAGTATGGATTGGCTCCAAGATTTCTATCTCATGCTTGTCGATTTCAAATTTTTCCTTTTCCAAAACTTCAGCTAAGTCTTTGTTAGTAACAGAGCCAAAAAGCTTTTCTTCTTCCCCAGCCTGAGCTGCAACTTTGAAAGTTTTTGCTTCAATTTTTTCTGCTATTCCTTCAAGTTTGGTAATGGTTTTTTCTTCCTCATTTTTTAGTTTTGCCAACTTTGATTCTAGCTTTTTGACTTCCTCATCTGTCGCTGGAGTGGCAAAACCGTTTGGGATCAAATAATTTCTAGCGTAACCGTTTGGGACGTTTTTGACGTCTCCGATGTTGTGGTGCTCTAAATTCTGTAAGAACAATACTTTCATCTTTCTCCTCTACCTTATCTTATTCTTTAACTCAGTCATTGCTCTATCCAGCTGCGGGTCCCTGTCATTATTATAATCATCTTCTGTCAAACCAACAGCAATGTCAGGTGTCAGCCCTTCCTCGCCAATATTTTTGCCGTTAGGTGTATACCAATGGGCAACGGTGATGTGTAATGTCGTTCCCTGACCTAGATTTTCAATTGTTTGGACAGAACCCTTACCAAAAGTTTGTTCGCCTACAAGGATTGCTCTATCATGATCTTTGAGTGCTCCGGCCACTATCTCTGAGGCAGAAGCCGAACCACCGTTTACCAGGATAACTATAGGAATGTTGTTATCTGTAAACTTGCCTTTGCCGCTTGATTTATAAACGCGCTCCTTGGGATCACCGACCGTTCTTTTTTCAGTGACAACAACTTTATTTTTCTCTAAAAATTCGCTTGAAACACTGATAGCGGCATCCAAATAACCCCCAGGATTATTCCTTAGGTCGAGGATAATGCCCTTGGCCCCTTTGTCCTTCAAGTCTGCAGTGGCTTTCTGGAGTAAGCTGGCAGTGTTGTTGTCAAACTTGGAAATCTCGACATAGCCAACATTGCCGTTTTTTATCTCGTATTTGACGCTATTTACAGTAATATTTTCCCGAGTTATTTCGAGGGCATGTTCGGTATTGTTACGAGAAATAACCAGTTTGACTTTAGTCCCAGCTTGGCCTCGAATCTTGGAAACAGCTGTATTCAAGTCCATTCCTTTGGTATCTGTGCCGTCTATTTTGGTGACAATATCTCCTGGCTTGATACCAGCTTTCTGAGCCGGCGAACCGTCTATAGGGGCGATAATGACAGGATAATCATTCTTTACCCCTATTTCTGCCCCAATGCCGGAGATGCTTCCCTCGAGATCTTGGTTGAACTGAGTTGACTGGTCTCGGGTCAAAAACATGGTATAAGGGTCGCCAACAGCCTTGACCATTCCATCTATGGCGCCATAGATGAGCTTGCTATAGTCTAGCTCGCCATCATAGTTTTGAGTAATATGATCCCAGGCGCTCCAAAAAAGGCCGAAATCAGGTCGCTTTTCATCGTTAGTGAGGCCAGGAATGTAGCCCTTTATCTGTCGTTGGGCATCTAGGTGGCCAAAAGCCCAGCCAAAAAGGAAGACCAAAAAAATCAAAGCTCCGTAGAGAATCTTTGTATTTCTTTTCTTTTTGATGATGTCGGACTTTTCTTCTGAATTCATAGGCATAAAATAAAGTGTCCATTTCTGGACACTTTATATTCTAGCATAAAGGAATGACGAGTCAATTAATGGATAAAGACCGCACCATAGTTAGCCGCCCTGACGTTGTCTCTTTCACTATAACCTAAAGGAATTGACCAGTTATATTCAGAGACATTGACTGTACCATTTGCATTGACTGATTTAACAATAGCAACGTGACCATAAGGAAGATCCAGGCCGTAAGGAAAGGACATAATAGCTCCAGGTGATGGGGTGCTATTGACCGTGTAACCAAACAGGCTTGCAAGATAACCCCAATCACCACCATTAGCTCTGTAGTTATGTCCCCAATTACTAATAACCGAGCCAGGAACAGGTCCGTAGGTGGCGCTTCGCCAAGCGGCATATGAAGTACACTGCCGATAATACATACCCCAAGGATCAACGCCGTTTGGGTCAGCGTTGGCATAAGGATAAGCGCTCCCTCCACCTCGAACGGTCTCATTGTTTTTCGCAGATAAAGCGGCTCTTTGCTGATAAAGATTATTTAATAGTGACTGATAATTCGCTTCGCTTCCTTTGGTTTGAGCAAGCAAGGAATCCTTTACTGCTCTTTGATTGCTTATGGATTGTTGCTGAAGAAGTTGAGCCGTCTTTAACTGTTCGGATTTAGACTTTTCAACTTCCAATTCTTTTTTCTTTGTATCCAGCTCTTTTTGCAGCTCTACAATAGTGTCAGCTGTTTCCTGGACACTTTGCTGAATAGACCCTAAGTATTCACTCCTGTCGACGAAGTCGGAAAAATTTTCGGACTTAGCAATGAGCTCTACAGTGGAGACTTGTCCTTCAATGTAGATGGTGCGTAAATATTCTTTCATTATTTCCTGTTGAGTCTTGAGTTTTATTGTAGCTTCTTCTATTTGTTTATTTGTCTCAGAAATTTTTTCTGTCAAAGCATTAATCTCTCCTTGAGTAGAGTTAATTTGCAATTGTACCGAATATATTTGGTTGTCAAAAGCTTCTACCTGTTCAGCAAGAGTCCGTTTCTCGGCTCTTACTTGAGAGAGTTTTGAGTTTACGTCTTTTATCTTCTGATCTAGTTCGCCAGCTGTTAGGGCAAAAGTGGAAGATGCCGGCAAAAACAAAACCAAGCACATGATAACCCATGCCTTGGTTGTTATTTTTGTTATAAAATTTTTGTTATAGCTTCTCTCTACTTTGAGAAAACGCATTTTCCCTCCGTGCAAAATAAATTATAGAAACAAATCATCACATTTGTCAATACCCTTTATTCAAATTTTACGTATTTTCTAACAGCCAGCCAGCTCGAAACAACCCCGATCAAGATACCCATAGATAACTGGGCCAGGACAAGAAAGAGGCCATTATTTCTAACAAAGCCGGAGAGGTCGTCTCCTACTCCGCCAAAGTATTGGACCAGGGTTGGGGCCAAAAAGTACAAAACGGCAGCCAAGGCAACAATAGAGATGATGGTAGAGATGATGCCGTAAATTGCTCCTTCAATCAAAAACGGTCCTTTGATGAAGCTTGGAGTCGCTCCAACAAGTTTCATAATATCTATTTCTTCTTTGCGGGCAAAGATGGCCATCTTGACCGTATTAAAAATGATAATAAGGGCAGCTAAGGTAAAAATTGCTGTAGCGGCAAAACCGATTTGCTTAGTAAATTCAGTTGCCTGGAAAAGTTTATCGATAATCGTTTTATTTTCTTTGTAACTAACCTTGGTAATAACCGGTTTAAACTCTTCTGAGTCAAAAAGCGGCGTTAGATTATCTAGCTTGCTTGGATCATAAACTTTTATTTCCAGGCTGGCCGGCAAGGGGTTGCCAATGTCCTTCAATGATTCTAAGAGCTTGGGATTGTTTTTGTTTTGTTCTTTATACCTCTCCAGAGCGTCTTCTTTTGAAATGTATTTAATGGCCTTAACCTCGCTCATGTCAGCTAACCGTTCTTGAAGGTCTATAATATTGTTCTGTTTGGCCGACTCTTCAAAGTAAACGCTGATATCAATCTTTTCTTGGATTGTTTTGATACCGGCATTTAAGACAACATTGATAGTCAAAAAGAGAGACATAGTAATGAGCGTCAGAACCATGATAGTAATGGAAGCGACGGAAAGCCATCCGTTACGGACGAAATTTGAGAAGCCAGCCTGAATTAGTCTTTTTAGTTTTGTCATTTAGACCTCGTACCTTCCCATCTGTTGATCTTTAAAGACCCGGCCTTGCTTGAGGACGATTACTCTCTTTTTCAGCTTATTTACAATATCTTGGTTGTGGGTCGTCATAAGAACCGTTGCCCCCAGCTGATTTATCTTAAGAAGGATTTCGATAATGCCCCAAGCGTTTTTTGGATCCAGATTACCCGTTGGCTCATCGGCAATTAAAATTCTGGGTTGATGGACCAGGGCCCTAGCGATGGCAGCCCTTTGCCTTTCCCCGCCGGAAAGCTCTTTAGGGAAATTCTTAGCCTTTTTCTGTAGGCCAACCAGTTCTAATATCATCGGAACGCGGTTTTTTATCTCCTTACTCTTTATCCCTGAAACTTCCAGAGCGTAGGCAATGTTTTCAAAAACAGTCTTTTTTGGCAGAAGTTTGTAATCTTGAAAAACAACCCCAATCTTTCTTCTAAGATAAGGGATGTCTCTTTTCTTTAATTCCTTGTAGTTGATACCACCGACATAGACGTCTCCGCTGTCAGCGATAATTTCGCGGTTGATAAGCTTGATTACCGTCGACTTACCGGCTCCGGAGTGTCCAACAATAATCACAAATTCCTTTGGTTTTATGTGAAGCGTCACATCCTTTAAAGCTTCTGACTTTCCTTCGTTTTGCTCGTAGAGTTTGGTGACGTTGTCAAAATAGATCAACAGTTTCCTCCTATGCGATAAATGATTATCACTTACCTATTCTATGGTATCTTTTAGCTTCGGTCAACCTTAGAAAAGATTATTTATTTTCACTGGCGATCTTTTGCAAATAAGCTTCAATAAAAGCGTTAATATCTCCATCCAAAACGTTTTGAGCATCAGTTGTTTCTATTTGAGTCCGAGTATCCTTGACCAGATTATAAGGATGCAGGACATAAGACCTAATCTGGTTGCCCCATTCGGCCGAAATCGGTTCACCTTTTATCTCTGACAGTTCTTTGGCCTTTTGCTTCTCGGCCAAAAGTACTAGCTTGGATTTGAGAACCTTTATAGCGTTTTCTTTGTTTTGGAGCTGGCTCCGTTCGTTTTGCGAAACGGCACTAATGCCGGTCGGAACGTGGGTAACCCGAACGGCAGAGTCGGTTGTATTGACGCTTTGACCTCCATGGCCGCTGGCCCTAAAAACGTCAATCCGGAGCTCTTTTTCATCAAGAGAAAAGGCTTCTTCTTCAATTTCGGGCAAGGCTTCGACTAAGGCAAAGGATGTGTGCCTGGCCTTGTCTGCGTCATACGGAGAAAGTCGAACTAAGCGGTGAACGCCATGTTCACTTTTTAACTTACCATAAGCATAAGGACCGCCTAGCTCGAAGGAAATACTTTTGAGGCCGGCTTCTTCGCCTTTTGTCTGATCAAGAATTTTTAAAACTAAGCGGTTCTTCTCGGCAAAGCGGGAATACATCCGGTAAAGTATCTCGGCCCAATCTTGAGCGTCTGTACCGCCACTTCCAGCCGAGATGCTGACAATGGCATTATTTTTGTCATAAGGACCCGAAAAAAGGAGCTCAAACTCTAGCTTTTCGAGCCGAGACGATAAATCAATTTCTTTTTTCTTTGCTTCCTTGAAAAGATCATGGTCACTTTCGTCTAAAGATTCAACAATTTCCGTCAGATTATTGATATCTGCGGTTATTCTATCCCAAGCGCCAATATGACTTGTGAGGAGGGAAATTTTTTGCATCGTTTCCTGGGCCGTCTCTTGATTGCTCCAGAAATCTGGGGTGGTAGATTTTGCTTCAAGCTGCTTTAGCTCTTTTCTTTCGTCTTCCAGTCTCAAAACCTCTAGAGCTTTTTCTAACCTCTGGCAGAGAAGTTTCATTTTTTCTTTAAGTTCATTCATGGCTCTATTCTATAATAGAGCAAGCTAAAGGTCTATAAAGTGCGAATAATTATTAAATAACCAATTACAAATTACCCTCTTACGAATTAATCCAGGTAGGAATTTAAAAAAGAGCAGAATTTCTGCTCTTTTTTAAATGTTTTCTGTTAGCTGATTTAGAATCTCTTGAAAGCACCCTTCAATCGAAGTCGGCTCTTTCTGTACATATAGCCAGCGCCACCAACACCGATAGCAGCTAAAGTTCCGGCAACAGCCTCGACCGGACCGGAGACAGGTAAAGTCTCTTCGGTTACAACCGTAGTGGTGGTAACAGGTGTCGGATTTTGTTTGTTACCAAATTCGACATAGCCATCACCTGCTTCTGTATTTACGGTTACAGATTGGACTAGAGGAGTCGTATTGGTCCAGCCAGTTTTTTGCTGTTCGGAAACCGAATAGGTTCCAGCCGGTAGGTCTCTAAAGACAACTTCTCCATCGCCATTGGTCAAGAATTCACGAGTGATACCTTCGCCGGTAACTCTAATGCTCCAGTCAGAGAGCCAAAGCTCTTCTTCGTCACGAAGCTGGTTGGCATTGGCGTCCTCGTACTTTTTGGCAATGATTTCAAACCGAGGATTCGGTTTAACAATCTTTTTGTTACCGAAAACGAAGACCAAGTCTTTGCCAGCCATCTTTTTGGTTTGTTTGATTCCACCAGAAGTGGTTGCTTCCCAATCGGTCTTTAAGGTTTCTGTAACAGTATAGTTGCCATCTTTGAGTCCGGTAACGGTAACCTGCCCATTAGAACCAGTTTTGACAGTTTTGTTGGTGTTTGGACCTTTGACGGTGAAAGACCAATTAGCTAGCATCTTCTCACCGCTGTCTTGCTTCCCATTTCCGTTTAGATCGTTGAACTTCTTGATCGTCAATTTATGAGTAACGACCGGAGGTTTCTTTTTGCCGACACCAGGAACTGGATTACCGCAAGACTTGATGATGGCCCAGGCCATTGTCCCGTCATGGTTCAAAAGAACATAAGCCGGGATACTGCTGGAAGCAAAGCTGACACTGGTTGGTCTGGAATAAACCGGATATGAAAACCGGTTATCCTTAACCGAACCGGGCATCCAGGCTCGTCCGACACTCTTGGCGTTTTTGTAAACAACCTTACCGCCAACAATAACTCGACCGTCTTTGTAAACAGTTCCATTTTGAAGCTGGCCGAAGTCACTCTGACTGATGCCAAAGGTGCTAAAAAGCTTCTTCAGCTGAGCAGACGACTGATAAGGTTTGCCTGTGCCCTGATTTAACTTTTTGTTAAGCTCAGAAACAGAGTAGGCGCCACCATAGATAATTGCGTTTGAGTCATAGTCTCTGGGTTGTGCAGCTTGAACAAAAGGAATAGCTGTTGCTACGATAATAGCAAGAGACAAAATCCCTAAAGCAGTTCTGACAAACCATTTGTTTTTTAATACTTTCATTCTGTATCCTCCTTTCAAGGATATTTCTATTTCTTTGAATAATTTTTATCGATGACTAATATTACCACAAAAGAATAAAATTGTCAAGTATTTAACCCAATTTTAGAAAGTTTTCCTTCCATATAGCAATTATATCATACTAAAAAATAACCCACAAAAGAGCAATGCCCAAGATAATCATGGCCACAGCCAGAAGTAGATGAAGTTTTCGACCGTGTTTTTCCTGAAGGTTGATAAATTTTTCGGTTGTAATTTTATTAGTAGCCAAAGCAAAAATAGCAATCAAGGGCAGGACAAACATCAGGTTGTAAATCAAAAGATATGGCAAACCCTGCCAAAAGGTACCTTTGGATGACAAGAGGCTAACAATGGCGAGGTAAATCGCTCCGGAGCAAGGAAACTCATAAATGCCGATAAGAATACCAACGATAATGGCTGAGAAGATCGTCGCTTGATAAGCATATTTACTAACTAGCCCCCTGACTCTAAGGGGGATACGAATAGTAAATTTTGAACCCGGCCAAAAGTATTCTTTGATGTTTAGAAGCCCAAAGAAGATGACAAGAAGAGCGACAACTTTGCTAATCGGGTTAAAAGTAAAGGCAGTTCCGGCTCTCAGGAGCCCCAAACCGATTAAAAGATAAGTAACGTAAATAGCGACGACATAGAAAAGGCCGAAGTAAAAAATTTCTTTTCGGCTCTTTTCGAGAGTAAACATAAGTGAAATATAGATAAGAAGCAAGGAAATCGCACAGGGATTGAAACTATCGACAAGACCGGAGATTATCACTACCGGAAGAACTGGAGCGTCCAAATCATACCTCCAAGAATCTATTTATTTTAATCAGGTTATCGACACGGTTAATGCCCTCATTGTCCTTTATTTTATTGTCACGGTCAATTAGAACTGATTTGATACCGGCTCTATGAGCTCCGAGACAATCGCTAACCAAGCTATCTCCGACATGGATGACTTCATCTGGACTGTAGTCTGTTTCTTTTAGAATAGTTTCAAAGAAGCGAGGATTTGGTTTCTCGACTCCAAGCTTCTCAGAAGTAAAGACCTTTTCAAAGTATTTGCTTATACCGAAATGAATAAAAAAGTTATTCAATTCTTCGTTTTCATTTGAAGCGCAATAAATTTTGATACCTTTGCTTTTTAGATAGTCAAGAGTTGGAATAACGTCATCATAAAGAACAAAATTATCCGGATTGGACCAGGCCTCAAAAAGAAGATCCTCCCCTGCCCTTTTGAGGTCCCCTTTGTAACCTAAAAGTTCCATGATTCTCATATTGAACCCGTCCCAAGCTAAAGAGCCGTCTTTGCTCAGCTTTCGGGCGGCGACATCCTCGGTGTCGGTAACGATTTTATCCCAGACTTTTTGCATCTTTTCTCTTGGAATATCAAGAGTACTGATCTTTTTTATCGCCCGCTGGTACATTCCGATTTTGTCGGGATATGGTCCGAAGAGAGTGTCTATTGCATCTAGAAAAACTGCTTTTATCATGGATCGGTCAACCTTTTATTTTTTTAATTTCTCACTTTTGAGTTGTTTTTTTACTTTCCGTGGCATTTTTTGTATTTTTTATCA
>CAYYEV010000005.1:49405-51629 GCA_964471065.1 uncultured Candidatus Saccharibacteria bacterium | reverse complement strand
ATAGTAGAATTACAATTATAGGTACTGACATGATTACCGCCGCATACTCTGAAATCATTAACTCCTGGGGTGTCGCCCGGTGAAGTCCAAAGATCTTTCCACGGACAAGGATGACCAGAACCATAGCTACAAACCCGGCACATTTTCCGACCATAACAGATCTTCGTTGTATCTACCCTGCACCCATAAGTAATCCCCGTATTATACGTGCCGTAGCTTGTATCTAAATTTTGCATTGTACCGGTTTTACAATAATTTCCGGTAAACTTGGCGTTTGTGGATGCAGAGAAAATGTAATCTGTGCCCGAAACACCGCAGGTGCCGGCAGCCGCTTCGGCGGTCGGATTTTTGGTCATGACCGTCTTAGCCAGGTCAACGGATGGGATAACGACTAAGGCCAAAGCAAAAAGCCCTAGAGAAATGATTGCAAGTGATAATTTCTTTTTTAAGATATTTTTCATTTTTGTTTTCATTTTACCTCGTCAGTTCTATGTCCTCAGGAGTTTGTCCTGATCTTTTTATTTCAAGTTCAACTTTCTTTTGCTCTTCGGTCAGGTCTGTTACCTTCAAGGTCATTTCTTCTGAACATTTTTTTGAACCGTCTACAGTCAATTTAACTTTATAATCACCGACGTTATAGAAAACCAGACCGGCCCGGACACAGTAGCCATCTTCCGGCTGAGAAGTTCCGAAGTTCTGGCCATTTACCTCCCAGAGGCAAACTCTGCTTTGACTATCATAATTGCCATCGATCTTGGCTTTGACCATCGGCTTAAATGGAGCTAAGCCTTCCGTCTGGCCTTCCGTTGTCACTAATTTTCCGCAAGTTGTTTGATTTTCTCCCGAGTTGTCTCTAGACAGCTTTAGCTCATCTTTGAAATAAAAGTAAAAAAGTGCCAACACGATAACTACTATAATAACGACTACCACTATCAGTATTTTTTTTCGGTTTTGAACAAAGAAATTGACTAGTTTTTCTTTCCAGGTAAGCATATTCCTCCTATGGCGCGACTTCGCCTCCACCACCCGACGTCGGCGAACTGACGGTGATAGCCGGACAATCATTTGTCGACCAACCGGTGCTGCCGACCAAGCTTACAGTGTAAGTACCGACATAAGGTGCGGTAAAGAAAACCGGAGAGGCGCTATTTTGCGGCACTTCTTTTGAAAAGGCCGGACTGGTATTACCGGTAACAACAAACTTATAAGTTTCCCCGGCTTGTTGGTTAGTTGCATTTAGCTTGATAACGAGAGGCGTGACACCAGTCGTTGGTGTCACATTACACGAAGGTTCTGAGACAGGAGGAGCGCCAAAATTAGCGACCAAGGCCAAGTTGGCACATCTATTGCCTAGGTTGCAGACAGCATTTGTCCCAGAACAAAGGCTCTTCGGATCACTTGTCCAACCGGTAAACTGATAATTCGCATCGGTCGTGCTGGCTGTAAATTTCAGATTCGTCGCACTGTATGAATCCCTACATACTTTAGTTGTATTGGGCACCGTATTCTCACAAACTATCTTCTTGGGATTCCTATTGTCAACAACCTTGCCTTTACCTTTCACCGTCACCTTAGTCGAAAAGCCAAAGGTTGCTCTAATTTTTCTGTTATCGGCCAGGGTCGCGCTAACAGTGTCTCCGCTACTAGTCGCTCCGGACCAAAGCTTAGTCCATTTCATGAAATCATAACCACCAATACCATCTTTCCAGACTTTCTGCCGCAAAGTAATGGAATCCCTGGTATACCAACCAACGCAGTTATCACCGATGTGGTTCGGGTCACAAGATATCTTGTGACCACTGGCATTCCAGGAAGGTGGTGTATCTTTGACCGTTCCCCTACCACAACCTTCGTAATCTACGGTTACCCGATAAGCGATGTTGGCCGAACAAGAAGAAGTGCTACCGCCGTTGCTCCCTCGACAAGACCATGTCCAACGATCGCCACTCTTTTTGACTGCTGTAGGTGAACCATAACTACAAAGGCCGGAGTTTGGCTTACTATCCCAGCGAATATTGTTACCATTGGTACTGCCGCAGCGACCATTAACCGGTTGAGGTGGTGGAGTTACCGGACCGCCACCGCCTCCACTACCACCACAGCCATTGTTATTGCAATTGCTTGGAGTATTACAGATCGCAGCGCTTAGACTACAGCGTTGGCCTGACGGACATTTTGCTGGATTATGTGTTTATGTTCCCGCTGCAGCTGGGGATGTTCGGCG